>JAOUPA010000018.1 GCA_029880105.1 Gammaproteobacteria bacterium | reverse complement strand
CAGGTTCGCGTTTATTTCCAATTATCGGTGCGCTCAATGACAAGCTAAGAAAAAATATGGCGGTTACTGCATTTATTTTTCTGCTTATCTTTGCTGGTGTTGAATCCTCTTTGGCTTATATGCGTGATTTGCTGGCGGCTGACCGTGAGGCATTGACCCAGTCACTGGCTGGCGTAGCCGTTGTGGCACCTGAGTTTCGCTGGATAACTACCGTTGGCCAGATGGTCATGGGGTTCATTTTACCATTCGCATTAATGCTGGTGGCGATACCGCTTGAGTCATTTGTGCATTCGCTAAGGACGGTGATCGGTATGGTCTGCGTATTTATGCTAAAAGTTCTGGCCTTTGTTATCAGGCAGGTCGGCAGCCTGTCCAGTAATATCGGGCATATCCTGTTAAATATTTATGACCTGATTATTTTTATACCTCTGAAGCTTGAAGATATACTGGTCAATAAAAAAGAAAGTGCAGCCTCTAAAAATGATAGTGACCTGGCCACGGCAACTCATTAACAGGAGATGATTATGAACAACGTAATAATGGGAAGGTTGTTGAGAAAAATTGCGGCAATGATTTTAGTCGCGATGGTTACCATGTTGTCATCCTGTTCCGATGGTCGCTCACATGCAACATCGGTTATGTTGTTGCTGGATACTTCGGGTACCTACACCAATGAACTGGAAAAGGCGCAGTCAATTATTAACTATATCCTGGGTACATTAAACAGTGGCGATTCTTTTGCGGTGGCGCGAATCGATAGTGGCAGTTTTAGTGAAAAAGATATCGTGGCAAAAATGACTTTTGATGACAGGCCGTCGGCGGCAAATTCGCAGAAGCGTTCATTCCAGGATGCTATTAATAAAATGGTAGCTGAAGTAAAGAGCAGCACCTATACCGATATTAGTGGTGGTATGTTACAGGCGGTCGAATTTCTGGAAGAGACCGGTGCGGGCAATCGACATATTTTTGTCTTTTCGGACATGAAAGAGGAAATACCCAAGGGACACATCCGTGATTTCCCAATTAATTTTGCCGGTGTTACGGTGACTGCACTCAATGTTACGAAACTGCGTTCAGACAATGTCGATCCACGAGAATATATGGACAGGTTGGCAAACTGGAGTAGCCGTGTTGAATCAAATGGCGGCAGCTGGCGAGTGGTCAATGACCTTGAGCGTGTCGATGGATTGCTGCAAAGTAATTAATATAACAGTGCATAACCGTTTGCTGAATAGTTAAAAGTACTATGAATGGCAGAGTAATGTACTAGGGATTGCTTAACACGCTTATCCAGATGATTATCGTAATCGTAATCGCAATAAATACTGCAGTTGAGCCCATGTCTTTGGCACGGCCTGATAGTTCGTGGAGTTCATCGCCAAAGCGATCGACTACAGCCTCGATGGCAGAGTTGATTAGCTCGACAACCAGGACAAATAACAGGCTGCTGATGAGTATGGCTTTATCTAATAGTGTCTCGCCAAAATACAGGGCAGCGGGTATCAGCAAAATGCACAGCCATAGTTCTTGGCGGAATGCTGCTTCATGTTTGTAGGCGGCCTTGAAGCCCAGCCATGAATAACCTGCGGCATTGATGATGCGGGTGATGCCAGTTGCGCCGGTTTTTGCCATGATATTTCCTGTTGTTTTATTTTTATGAATTTAGTTGATCGTTTAGCTGTTGCAAGCGTTCTGCTGTGCCGACATCGGTCCATGCGCCAGTAAAAAGTTCGCCACTGACTTGTTGTTGCGTGATTTTTTCTTTTAGTATCGGTGCAAGTGCGACCACGCCGTTGGCTATACCGGCGAAGAATTCCGGGCTGTATATACCGATACCACTGTAGGTATAGAGTGGTTCGCCGTTATTTTTCAGCCAGCTGCCTTCCAGTGCGAAATCACCTTTGTGGTTGTGGTCCGGGTTTTCGACCATGACCAGATGGGCCTCGCTGGTGATATTTGTTTGAATGAGTTTGTTGAAATCGTAATCGGTGAAAATGTCGCCATTAATAATCAGGAAGGGCTCGTCACCGAGCAGGGGTAATGCCTTGATGATACCACCAGCAGTTTCCAGTGCCTGGGTGCCTTCATCTGAATAATGAATATTCAAACCATATTTTTTACCATTACCGAGTGCTTGCTGTATCTGTGTACCTAGCCAGGCGACATTGATGACTACTTCTTTGATGCTAGTCTGTGCCAGTTTGTGCAGGTGGTATTCGATCAGGCTTTGCTTGCCAACTTTGAGCAGTGGTTTGGGTGTGTTGTCGGTGAGTGGGCGCAGACGTTCACCGCGGCCAGCGGCCAGTATCATGGCCTTCATGGTAGCTTGACCTTCGGGTGGTTTAATACCAGTTGCTCGAGCAGTTCTTTTAATGGCTCGAGTTCTGTGTAGAGGTCGCAGGTATCGACAACGTACTTGAGTGTCAGCGGTAGGTCGTTCAGGTACTGTGCCTTGCCGTCGCGATAGTTAAGTCGCGCAAAAATACCGAGTACCTTAAGGTGACGCTGTACACCCATTAGATCGAACCATCGGGTGAGTTTCGGTAACTTGATCTCTTGCTGGTAGGCGAGCTCTGACTTTAATAAAAATTCTTCCAGCCATTGCTCAACCTTGTCGCGAGGCCACTCGATGTAGCAGTCTTTAAATAGTGAAACCAGATCGTAGGTAAATGGGCCAACGACGGCGTCCTGGTAGTCAATCACACCAGGATTGTCTTTCTGTGTGAGCATTAAGTTACGCGAGTGAAAATCGCGGTGTACAAAAACCTGCGGTTGTTCGAGTGCATTATTTATTAATAAATTGAAAATAGATGTTAGCGTGGCCAGCTGTTGTTGGTTGAGTGTAACTTCGAGGTGTTTATTCAGGTACCAGCTATCAAATAAATTCATCTCGTCCTGCAGGCGTTGTGCGTTATACACAGGTAATTTGCCTAATACTTCGTCCTTGATGTTCTGCATGCGCACCAGTGAAGAGAGTGCATCGATGTACAGGGTCGATGCGTAGCGATCATTCAGGTGGTTGAGATAAGGCTGGTCACCCAGATCTGTCAGCAGTAAAAATCCCTGCTCAGTATTTTTTGCCAGGATTGCCGGCGCGTTGATGCCTGCATTGAGTAAAATTTCGGTCATCTGTATGAAAGGGCCGCAGTCTTCCTTGTCAGGTGGAGCGTCCATCACGACATAACTTTGCTTGCTGTTACTGTCGACGGTGCGGAAATAACGACGGAAGCTGGCATCGGCAGAGGCCGGCTCAATGTTGGTAAAGCTATAACCAGAAAGCGTGTTTAACCAGTCTTTTAATAATGTTTTACGAGCCTGATCGTGATTGTGTTCTGAAGAATTCAATTTGTTGTTAACTTCGGTTTAAAATGTTGCTGCTGATTTTAGCAGCTGTTTGGGCAATTAACGCATTATTGATACGGGTAGTGAGATGAGAGATTCTATAGTAGTTGTTGGCATGGGTGAAATGGGTAGCGTATTCGCACGCGGTTTTCTACGTACTGGGCACCCGGTTTTTCCTGTTATAAGAAGCATGGACATGGCTGCTGTAGCCAATGAAATTGCCAATCCCGGGTTGGTGCTGATTGCCGTTGCCGAGGCAGATTTACACCCAGTCTTACAACAGGTGCCTGTAGTGTGGCGCGACCGGCTGGTATTGCTGCAGAACGAGTTGTTACCCAATGACTGGCAACAGTATGATCTTGAACCAACGGTGGTTTCGGTCTGGTTCGAAAAGAAAAAGGGCATGGACTCCAAAGTAATTATCCCATCACCGGTCTACGGTAAACACGCCAGTGATATTGCCGAGGCACTGGTTTCTATCGATATTGCCACGCATGTATTGCAAAGCAGCAAGGAACTGCTATTCGAGCTGGTGCTGAAAAATGTTTATATTCTGACGACCAATATCGCTGGTCTACAGGTGGGCGGCAATGTTGGTGAGCTCTGGCAGAGCCATCGTGATGTTGCCACTGCTGTGGCCTATGAGGTGATTGTTCTGCAGCAGGCCTTAACGGGGCAGGAATTCGATTCAGCTGCGCTGATCGACGGAATGGTAAAGGCGTTTAATGGTGACCTGAATCACCAGTGCATGGGCCGTAGCGCGCCAGCTCGACTGGCGCGTGCGCTGGAACTGGCAGAGAAAAATGGTCTGCAGCTGGAGACGCTGAAAAAAATCAGTGTAGCTTCACAGGCCTAAGCCAGCTTAGGCCTTTATCACCAGTTTGGGTGGAGCGCCTTCCTTAATTACTGTTGAAATAATCGAGGCGTACTCCACGCTCAGGCGGCTATAGACATCATCCAGTGACATTTTCAGCACATTGGCGACAACGGCGCGGGCAATGCCGGCATGACCGACGATAAGAATATGCTTGTTGCTATGTGTTGCTGCAATCGACTGGTAGGCCAGCCATACACGATCAGAAAACTCATGCAGCGGTTCTGCGCCCTCCGGGCGATTGTTGACGGGGTCGTTATAGAAGTGATTCAGCGCTTCACTGTCTTTGGCAAGAATCTCGTCAGGGGTCAGGCCCTCCCAGACACCAAAGCCTATTTCTTTCAGGTTGTCTTCAACAATACAGTCAATACCTGCTTTCTCAGCGAGCGCCTGGGCAAAGTCCAGGCAACGTGCCAGCGGTGAAGAGATAATCAGATCCCAGGGTGGTTGCTCAGGCATTGAGGCCCACATCTGCTGCCAGCCTTTTTCGGTGAGCGGGTCGTTGACGCCGTAACCTCGATAACGGCGACCGCCTTCGGGTTCGCCATGGCGTATTACATCTATCTTTGTAGTCATGTCGTTTCGAAAATAAATAATTGAGTGTTAACCAAGTAATCCGCCGAGAGTAAGTAAGGCCAGCACCGCAATCCAGATCAGGATGGAGCGGGTGACCAGGCCGCGGGCAGAACGGATACAGGAAATTTCATCGGTGCCTTCCTGGCCATGTAAGGCGCCCAGCCCGGTATGAACCAGAATATCGTAGTTGGCTAGTGTGATATCTTCTTCAGTAGGACGGTTGTGATAGGCATGCACGGCACCATCAAAATGGCCGGTCAGGGCGTAACCTATGGCCAGTAACCGTGCGGGTGCCCAGGCCATGCTGGCATGCAGCAAGGAAGCTGCCTTTTGCAGAGATTCTGTGGCGCTGCCCTGTTTGCATAGATCCGTGGTCAGGCGGTAAAGCGCTGCGCCGAGAGGGCCAAGCAGTGCAAACCAGAACAGAACTGAAAACACACGTTCATTAGCCGTGTTGAGAATAGCGCGGGTAACATCATTCGTCTGTTGATCGGGTGCAGAAGAGGCAGAGCTTCCAGTTAGCACGTATGCATAATGCAGGGCTTCATCATCATCACCCAGGCTCCTGGCATCGAGATAGGCATCGATATCGTTGATCATGCTATCCGGGCCCAGGCAGTAAAACAGCACAGGTATGCCAAGCAGGAAAAATAGCAGGCCCCAGAATATGTTAAATAGTATGAGTTGTAACAGCGTAACTAGCAGCAGTGGTGCCGCCAGTACAGCCACAAGGCGGATCCAGCCGTTGTCTGTTTTAATATAACTGAGCACCTTCTGGCTATAACGTTCGAACCAGGAAAGGTCGCGCAGGTGGTGTTTATGCCGGAAGGCATGGTCGAGTATCAGGCTGATAATAACGGAGATGAGGGCCATATTTTTATTATCTATTACAACAGTTGCTAAATAATAGCATTACTCGCTCTATATTATTATCTGTAATAATTTTTTAGTTAGCTGAGCAGGGTGTTGAGTTTGTTCCAGTCAAAGCCGCTACCGGGGTCGGTTTTGCGGCCGGGTGCAATATCACTGTGGCCTGTGATTCGGGTTTTATTGATGCAGTCATAGCTGGATTCCAGCGCCTTGATCAGTTCAGCCAGCTGTTGATACTGGACCTCTTCGAAGGGTGAATCATCGGTGCCTTCCAGCTCAATACCGATAGAAAAATTATTGCAGGTCTCACGACCTTCATAGCATGATTGCCCGGCGTGCCAGGCACGCCTGTGGAAGGGCACGAATTGCTGAATCGTGCCATCACGGCGAATCAGTACATGTGCCGATACTTTCAGCTGGTGGATTTCCCTGAAGTAGGGGTGGCCATCTTCCGGTAGCCGGTTGGTGAACAGTTTTTCTATCCACGGGCCACCGTATTCACCAGGGGGCAGGCTTATTGAATGAATCACGATCAGGTCGATATCGCAGTCGCTCGGGCGCTCGTCTTCATTGGGTGAGGCGATATAGCTGACGTTGTCGATCAGGCCGGTTTGGGTGTTTATCTGCACGAGGTTCAATTTATGTTTGGCGTTGGTATGGATTATAGCTGTGCTTTGATAAATCAACCCCCCATTTTGCAATAATGACAACTCGCCTTTAGTCGGTACAATGGGCGCTCCTATTCAGAGCAGCATTTGAGCAGTAGATTGAACGCACCCCACAAACCCAAACTAAATCCCCAGCAGGCCAGGGCGGTGCATAGCATCGACGGCCCGATGCTGGTGCTGGCCGGTGCCGGAAGTGGTAAGACACGCGTGATTACCGAGAAGATCGCCTACCTGATCGGCCCCTGCGGTATTTCTGCCAGTCGTATCGCGGCGGTGACCTTTACCAACAAGGCGGCGGAAGAAATGAAGTCGCGCGTCAGAAAGCTCACCGGTAAAAAAGAATCGAAGGGGCTCCGGGTCTCGACCTTTCACCGTCTGGCATTGAATATCCTGCATAAGGAATATGAGGCGCTGAATTACAAGGCTGGGTTCTCGGTGTTTGCTCAGCAGGATAGCATTGCTACCCTGCAGGAGCTGTTGCGCACGGGCGGTGAGCGTGGCCTTGATCTGGCCTCGCAGGCGCAGGCACAGATTTCCAGCTGGAAGAACGATGGTATTCTGCCGGAGGATGCCGCCTCGGTTGCGCAGGATGACAGGCAGTTGCAGATATCCAATCTGTACATCAAATACCAGCGCCAGTTGCATGCCTACAATGCCTTCGACCTGGATGACCTGATTCTGCAGACCGCGCATTTGTTTATGAAGCGCCCGGATATCCTGGAAAAATGGCAGAACCGGATTCACTACCTGCTGGTCGATGAATATCAGGACACTAATGCCATGCAGTACCAGTTGGTGAAAATGCTGGCGGATCGCCGACGCTGCCTGACCGCCGTGGGTGATGATGATCAGTCGGTTTATGCCTGGCGTGGTGCAAGGCCGGAAAACCTGGAGCAGTTGTCGAAAGATTTTCCTGACCTGGAGTTAATCAAGCTGGAACAGAACTACCGCTCCAGTGGCCGTATCCTGAAGGTCGCCAATGAGCTGATCAAGAACAACCCGCATGTCTATGAAAAGCGTCTGTGGAGTGATCTTGGTTATGGTGACCCGATAAAGGTAATCCAGTGCAATAGCTCCGAGGACGAGGCCGAGCGTGTCTGTATCGAGCTGCAGTCGCACAAAATCCAGAACGGCACCAATTACGAGCATTACGCGATTCTGTATCGTGGCAATTTTCAGGCGCGCATTTTTGAAACCTATTTGCGCTCGATGAATATCCCCTATGTAGTCAGTGGTGGTATCTCGTTTTTTGAACGAACTGAAATTAAGGACATCGTTTCCTACCTGCGCCTGCTAGCCAATCCCGACGACGATGCGGCTTTCCTGCGAGTGATCAATACGCCGCGTCGAAATATCGGCCCGAGTACACTGGAGAAGCTGAGCAAATATGCCGTTGATCGTGAAATCAGCCTGCTGACTGCCTGCGGCGAAGTTGGTGTACAACGCCATCTCTCAGCTTCAGCGTATAAACACCTGACCCGGTTCTGCGACTGGCTGTTGCGACTGGCGGACCGTGCCGAAGATGAAAATGCCACCGATATCACCCGTCAGCTACTCGATGATCTGGGCTATGAAACCTGGTTGATGGAGCAGAGCCCTGATGTCGAAACCGCCGAGCGGCGCTGGGCAAATGTCATGGAGCTGCTGGAGTGGATTGCGCGCCTGCAGAAAAAAGACGCCGATGCGGGTGTTGCCGAGCTGATGGCAAGGCTGACCCTGATGGATATCCTGCAGCGTAACGAGGACGACAAGCCACGTGATGCAGTCAAGCTGATGACGCTGCACGCTGCCAAGGGGCTGGAATTTCCCCATGTCTACCTGGTTGGCTTTGAAGAGGACTTGATTCCTCATCTAACCAGTATTCAGGATGACAGTATCGAAGAAGAGCGCCGCCTGGCCTATGTTGGTATTACCCGTGCGCAGCGTACACTGAGCCTGACTATGGCGCGAGTGCGTAAACGTTACGGAGACAAGGTGATCTGTGAACCCAGCCGCTTTCTGGAAGAACTGCCCCAGGATGATCTTGAATGGTCGGGTGGCAGGCATGAGGTCAAATCAACCCCGGAAACAGGGCGTTCACACCTCGCTGGGCTAAAGGCCTTATTGAGCTAGATGAGAATTATTCTCATTCGAAAATATCAATAAAAAGAAGTAGTTATAGTGAACCTGGTGTAGAATAACGACAATTATTCTGGTGATTTGCTTGACAGGGTTGGTGATTTAATAGACAATGCGAATCATTATCATCTGCTGGTTAAGTTTACTATAATGTCCAAACATATTTTGCGCCAGCTGGCGTACATATCGGCTGTTGTCTTTTTTTCAATACCTTCTGTATCTCTGGCTGGCACCGCCCAACGGCTGATTCATATGCTTGATTATATTGGCGTCGATTACCCACCAACGGTCGTTGATGGCAAGGTCGTCGATGAGACTGAATATGCTGAAATGCGAGAGTTCTCGGGAGAATTGCGTGATTTGGTTCTCGGTATGCCGACTAATCCAGATAAGGCAAAGCTTGGTGAGGAGGCTGAGGCTATTCGCTTTGGTATCGAGCAGCGTGTCGACGGTGCTGAAATTACCTTGCGCTCTCAGCAGCTTAAAGCTGATTTGATTAACTCATACAACATAACTGTTGGGCCTGCTAAAGCGCCTGATATTTCCAGTGTACAGAATTTGTATGAAACTGAGTGCTCAGGCTGTCATGGTATCTATGGGTTTGGTGATGGCCCCCTGGCCAGTATGCAGGAAATACCGCCCAGTAACTTTCATGATATGGAGCGTCAATATACCCGCAGTATTTATGATCTCTACAACACTATTTCTTTGGGCGTAGACGGTACGCCGATGAAGGCGTTTGACAAGCTCAGTGATGAACAACGCTGGGCGCTGTCGATTATGATCAGTCGCTTCTCTGGTACCGATGAGCAGCACGAAGCAGGCAGGTTGCTCTGGCAAAAAGGTTATCTGCATGATTATTTCAAGTCGCTATCCAATCTGACCGGCATGTCTTACGCCAAGGCAGAAGAGCTTGGTAAAGATGTGAATATTGATGGTAAGGCGGTGCTGGTCTATTTGCGTAGTGAGCCATCGATTCTTGAGGTCTCTGATCACGCAGCGCTGGATAACAGTATTGCCATGCTGGCAGTCAGCCTTGAGCATGCACGTGCAGGTGATCACAAGGCGGCCTATAAGGCGGCATTGTCAGCCTATCTGGATGGTTTTGAGCTGGCCGAACCTTCGCTCACGATTATCGATAAACCACTTAAGCTGAAAGTAGAAAAGCAAATGATTACTTTTCGTGAACTGGCCAAAGCTGGTGATGTTGAACAACTGGAACAGGTTCAGTTAGGTCTGGTGGATTTGCTTAATCAATCCAAAGACGTGATTGGTTCGAAAACCATGTCACCCGCTGCTGCCTTTACTGGTTCCTTTATAATTTTATTGCGTGAAGGTGTTGAGGCGATTCTTGTGCTGGCTGCGATCATGGCAGCTTTGATTAAAACCGGTCGTCGTGAAGCAACCAAATATATCCACGCAGGCTGGGTTAGTGCGGTGCTGCTCGGTATTTTCACCTGGTGGGCTGCAGAAAATCTGATATCTATCAGTGGTGCCAGTCGTGAAGTTACTGAAGGTGTTGCTGCCTTATTCGCTGCGTTGATACTAATATACGTTGGCTTTTGGTTGCATAATGCCAGTAGCAGCAAACGCTGGAAAAAATTTGTCGAGCATAAAATTGATAACGCAATGGAAAGTAGCACGCTGTGGGTGTTGGCGACAGTTTCATTTATTGCTGTGTATCGTGAAATGTTTGAAACGGTCTTGTTCTATCAGGCTATGTGGGTACAAATTGATACCTCCGATTCAAAACAGGGGTTCCTGTTAGGTATTTTGGGTGCATTAGCTTTGTTAGTAGTATTGGCCTTTCTGGTTATGCGTGTCGGTGCGCGTCTGCCGATCAAGCAGTTCTTTCAGATCAACGCGGTATTACTATTCCTGTTGGCAGTTGTTTTTGCAGGTCAGGGAATTGCCGCCTTGCAGGAAGCAGGTATGGTCGCAGCGAGTATGGTCAGCTTCCCCAGGGTTGATATGCTAGGTATCCACCCTACACTGCAAAGTCTGGGATTACAGTTATTTGTGTTGTTAATCGGTGCTGGCCTGTTGTCATATCAGCGTAAAAAAGCGGCCTAGAGAAATACGGTTGGTGATAAATAAAAAGCGGGCTAGTTGCCCGCTTTTTATTTATCAATGATAACAACAGCGGTAACTAGCTGAAAATAGCGCATGAAAGTAGCTATATAAGTTTGTAGTTATTAGCGAAGTGATTTTATTCTTTATGAATCAGCTAGTATTTTTATGAAAGGTAGAGGCCAACTTCCAGTTGCTGCCTGAGTAGTTTACGGTGTATTTGCTGCCAGTGTTAATCCATAAGCTATCACGGTTAAATAAAAATTCCGGGTGGTATTCGTGTTCGACTTTGGCCAGCCGGTATTTGCTCCATTGATTGATGCGTGATTTCCGGGTTGCTTCGAGCAGATATTCCTTGTCATCCTTGAAGACGATGACCCAGGCATGGCCTTCCTGTTTGTATGTGCCAAGGGCAACACGTGCATCCAGCCCCAGACCTATCAGCCAGTCGGCAAGTGCGACGGCATGATCTTCACAATCGCCTCGGGTATTTTTGAAGGCCTGTAGTGAGTTTTGCCAGACGTCTTCGAGGCCTGAGTATTGCAGGTGGTCGTACTGGTAGAGTTTTCGACTGGCAAGCATGTATAGCGGCACCCAGTATTTTTCTGTCTTGAATGGTGTGTAGCCGATCAGGTATGAGTTGGCGAAGTGATGTTTTTTGTCGATGCCCATGGCTGAGTAGGCTTTGGCGTATTCGATATTGGTATCGACATTCCACAGCCGTGGCAGGTCCTGTTTGTCGAGTAATCGTAGGGTGTGTTGTATTTCGTGCTGATGTAATTTCTTTTCACCGGAAACGACGTAGCCGGACTGGAGTTTGTTCTGCTTTTTCAGGTCTTCAAGCTGGCCAATGGCGTCACTGTAGTACTGGTTAATTTCCTTTGTGGTTTTCGATTCCTGATGCTTTGTCATGATTACGGCGATCAGGATGATAACGCCAAGGATGGTGCTTAGCCTGTCCTTACTTTTCACATTAACCTTTGAGGCCGAATGAGATGATGATAGCGATGAATAGCAGAATGGTAGAAGCAAAAATGGCGACCGCAATATTGCCATTTTTAAGCTCAGTTTCGATCTCAATATTTTTGAGAATTTTTTTATCGATAATGATCAATGCAGCTACGCCTAGTACCAGTGCCAGTATGGTGTAGACGAGATTGATACTGAGATTAAACAGGCTGGCGAATAAGAAGTCAGATTCCATATGGGTGTGCCCTTGTATAAGTGTTTTATTGGCTAAAAGTATATCTGGGAATGCCGATTATGCCACCTGGGAAATGTAGCCATGCCTGCTGTTGCCAGATGTTTTTAATAACTGCATGAGGTTGATATAAAAAAACTAGTAGTGTGGCTGATAGACAAACTTCCTGCGTAAGTCGCGCAAAATAATATAGACCCAGGGCCAGATCAGGGCGCTGGTCAGTGAGGGCATAAAGTATAACCAGGTATCAGGTGCATGGCCCATGATACCGCTGACCCAGAGTACCAGTGCCTGTTTGAGCAGCAGCAAAAAGAAAATCACCAGGGCCTGTTGCACTAACGAAGCGACACGTAGTCTTTGGTGTTGTGTGTGGATGATGTAGATCACCAGCACTAATCCGAGCGCGTGCTGACCTAATAATGCACTGTGGGATACATCGAGCATCAGCCCTGCCAGCCAGGCGATGGTGACCCCGATACTGGCGGGCAGCGCCATAGTCCAGTAGATCAGTACCAGCGTTACCCAGTCGGGACGAAACGCGATAGCCCAGTCGGGTAGTGGCATCATCGCGAGCATGAATGCGACGATAATGGTGAACAGGCCGATGCGTGTATTGGTGTTATTCATCGATGTTGGGAATTATCAGTGGCTGGTTGTGCCAGACCAGCAAAACCTCACGGCTGCGATCAAGCTGGGCAAGGGGCTCCGCCCTGACGGTGACAAAGGTCTCATCGGGTGAGCGCTCGATCTGGGTAATCACAGCCACCGGGTAGTTGGCGGGGAAGCGACCACCAAGGCCTGATGTAATTAATGTGTCGCCCTCACGTATGTCGGCACTGTGTGGAATATGGCGTAAATCAAGATAGTCTATTTTACCGGTACCAAAGGCAACTGCACGCAGGCCGGTTCGATCAATCTGCACTGGTAGTGCGTGACTGGCATCGGTAATCAGCATTATTGTTGATGACATTGCGCTGACATGGATGGTCTGCCCGACAACACCCTGCGCATCAATCGCAGGCTGTGAACTGTATACATTGTCATTGCTGCCCTTGTTGATGGTGATCAGTTGTCGATAGGGATCAACATCCACATTGATGATTTCGGCAATCAGGAACTGTTCACCCGTTTTGGGTGTGGCGCGTAGCAGTTCGCGCAGTCGCTGATTTTCCTTTTCCAGGATATCCAGTTTCTGCAGACGTACTCGATTTTGCAGGTTCAGGTCTTCTAGCTGGTGATTTTTGTCGAGTAGTGTCTGGTGCGTACTCAGGGTTTCATCACTCCAGTGATACAGGCGTATCGGCAGGTCGATGGTGTACTGTAGAGGGTAGAGCACATAAGCCAGTGCATTGCGTACGCCCTCCATATGGCTCCAGCGATGATCGACCGTCATGAGCACGATACTGGCGATGACCAGGATCAGTGTGCGTAAGGTGACCGATGGGCCTTGTATGAAAAGCGTTTGCATGTGTTCAGCAGCAACCAGCCTGCTTAGGGCGAATGGGTAACAGGAAATAATTTCCTGCTACGCGATTAGTCAAGCGCGAGGAAATCACTCCCGTGTTCATCGATCAACTCCAGTACGCGACCACCACCACGAGCTACACAGGTGAGCGGGTCTTCGGCAAGCACGACCGGCAAACCGGTCTCTTCCATAATCAGGCGATCGAGATCACGCAGTAATGCACCACCACCAGTGAGCACAATACCACGTTCAGCGACGTCTGCACCCAGTTCAGGTGGAGTCTGTTCCAGCGCTGTTTTTACGGCCTGGACGATACCCTGTAGCGGCTCCTGTAGTGCCTCGAGAATTTCATTGCTGTTGAGTGAGAAACTGCGGGGAATACCTTCGGAAAGATTACGGCCCTTTACTTCGATTTCGAGCAGTTCCTTGCCAGGGTAGGCGGTACCAATTTCATGCTTGATACGTTCTGCCGTCGCCTCGCCGATCAGGATGCCATAGTTGCGGCGTACGTAGCTAATAATTGCCTCATCGAACTTGTCACCGCCAATACGAACCGATGCGGAATAGACGATACCATTCAGGGAGATGACAGCGACCTCTGATGTACCACCACCAATATCCAGTACCATCGAACCGCTGGCTTCATCCACCGGCATACCGGCACCTATTGCCGCTGCCATGGGCTCTTCAATCAGGTGCACGGTACGTGCGCCAGCATCCTGGGCTGATTCACGAATCGCACGACGTTCCACCTGGGTGGCACCACAGGGAACACAGATCAGCACACGTGGGCTGGGACGTAATAATCGACTTTCATGCACCGAGCGTATGAAGTGTTGTAGCATTTTTGCAGTGATCGTGAAGTCAGCGATTACGCCATCACGCATCGGGCGAATGGCGATAATATTCTGGGGGGTACGGCCAAGCATGCTTTTAGCGGCCTTGCCATAGGCTTCAATGGTTTTGGGGCCACCAGGGCCTCGATCCTGTCGTACGGCAACAACCGAGGGCTCATTCAGGACTATGCCCTTGCCGCGTGCATAAATCAGTGTATTGGCGGTGCCCAGGTCAATTGACAGGTCGTTGGAGAATAATCCCCGGAATCGTTTCGGTAGCATCTTTTTGCCCGTGTGTTAGTTATCGTTATTAGCCCTGTAAATATAGGCTATCTGTACGGATTTTGGTGAAATTTTGCGCGTACTCTATCAATAGGGGTTGATTCGAGCAAGCAAAACAGTGCGATAAAGCCCGGTTTATGCTAACTTTCCGCCTTTTGAGAGCAGCTTCGGGCTGTTTTTGACAAATTTGTATATTCTGGAGTGAGCACGATGTCCCTTGATGCGGATGAAGTGAAGAAAATAGCCTACCTGGCGCGTCTGAAAATTGATGAAGCTGATATCCCTGGTTATGTGAGTAACCTGTCCAATATTCTCGACCTAGTTGAGCAGATGAATGCGGTCGATACTACCGGTGTGTTGCCGATGTCACATCCTCTGGATGCAGTACAGCGCCTGCGCGAAGACAAAATCACCGAGACTAACCAGCGTGAACGTTTTCAGGCTATTGCACCCGCGACCGAAGATGGTCTTTATTTAGTGCCGCAGGTGATCGAGTGATGAGTAGCAGGTACCACGAAAAAACCATTGCCGAGTTATCGGCCATGTTACATGCCGGTGAAGTCAGCAGCGTGGAGCTCACCCAGTATTTTCTAGATCGCATCAAGTCTCGTGATGGCGAGTTAAACAGTTTTATCACTGTTACCGAAGAGCAGGCGCTGGCTGCTGCCAAGGCCGCTGACGAGAGAATTAAAAACGGTGAGGCCGGCCCTTTAACGGGTGTGCCGATCGCGCACAAGGATATTTTCTGTACCGACGGTGTGCGTACCAGCTGCGGTTCGAAAATGCTGGATAATTTTATTTCGCCTTACGATGCGACTGTGGTCACCAAAATGAAACAGGCCGGTGTCGTCATGCTGGGTAAAACCAATATGGATGAATTTGCCATGGGGTCATCGAACGAAACCAGTTTCTATGGTGCGGTAAAAAATCCGTGGAATACTCAAACGGTTCCCGGTGGTTCATCGGGTGGTTCGGCTGCCGCTGTGGCGGCTCGGCTGGCACCAGCTGCGACCGGTACCGATACCGGTGGCTCAATTCGTCAGCCTGCATCAATGTGCGGCATTACCGGCATTAAGCCGACTTACGGGCGCATTTCACGTTTTGGTATGATCGCATTTGCTTCCAGCCTCGACCAGGCAGGTCCAATGGCACAGAGTGCAGAGGACTGTGCAATGCTGCTGAATGCCATGGCCGGTTTTGATGAAAGAGATTCAACCTGTCTGGATAATGAGGTGCCTGACTACACCGCTGAGCTGGAGAAGCCATTAGCGGGTTTACGTATTGGCTTGCCGAAAGAATATTTTGGTGAAGGTTTGAGTCCAGCTGTTGAGCAAGTAATTCGTGATGCACTGGACGAGTATAAAAAGCTCGGTGCAGAACTGATCGATATTGAGTTGCCTAACAGTGGCCTGTCGGTACCGGTTTATTATGTCGTCGCACCAGCAGAGTGTTCTGCCAACCTGTCGCGTTTTGACGGTGTACGTTATGGCTACCGCTGTGCAGATCCAGTCGACCTGATGGATATGTACACACGTTCACGTGGTGAAGGTTTTGGTGCGGAGGTGAAGCGTCGCATTATGGTCGGCACCTATGCGCTGTCATCGGGTTACTACGATGCGTATTACCTGAAGTCACAGCAGTTGCGTCACAAAATCAGCGATGACTTCAAAGAGGCGTTTGAAAAAGTCGATGTCATTATGGGGCCAACAGCGCCAGACGTAGCCTTCAAGATCGGCGAGAAATCGGATGACCCCATTGCTATGTACCTGTCTGACATTTACACCATTGCGGTCAACCTCGCCGGCCTGCCAGGCATGTCGGTGCCTGCCGGTTTTGTTAATGGTCTGCCAGTGGGTCTACAGATTACCGGTAATTATTTCAAGGAAAGCCAGCTGTTGAATGTGGCGCACCAGTACCAGAAAAACACAAACTGGCACCGTGCCATTCCGGAGGACTTCGCATGAGTTACGATAGCAACTGGGAAGTCGTGATTGGTCTGGAAATTCATTGCCAGCTTGCGACTAAATCAAAAATATTTTCGGGTTCCAGTACCGCTTACGGCGCTGAACCCAATACTCAGGCAAATGCAGTCGATCTGGCCTTGCCCGGCGTTCTGCCTGTATTCAATAAAGAGGCTCTGCGTCTGGCGGTGAAATTTGGTCTGGCGGTGGATGCTGAAATTGGTTTGCGCTCTGTGTTCGACAGGAAAAATTATTTCTATCCCGATTCACCCAAGGCCTACCAGATAACGCAGATGGATCACCCGATTGTTGGTAAGGGCCACATGGATATCGAACTGGAAAATGGTGAGACCAAGCGTATTGGTATTACTCGCGCGCATCTCGAAGAGGACGCGGGTAAATCTATGCACGGCACCTATCACGGCATGACCGGTATCGATCTGAATCGTGCCGGTACTCCGCTGATCGAAATTGTCTCTGAACCGGATATGAGCTCTGCCAAAGAGGCCGTCGCCTATATGAAGAAAATTCATTCGCTGGTTCGATATATTGAGATCAGCGATGGCAATATGCAGGAAGGTTCATTCCGTTGTGATGCCAATGTGTCAGTACGTCCAAAAGGACAGAAAGAATTTGGCACTCGCACCGAGCTGAAAAATATTAACTCATTCCGTTTCGTTGAGAAGGCAATCAATATCGAAATTGAGCGCCAGATTGACCTGATCGAAGATGGCGGTAAGGTGATTCAGGAAACGCGCCTGTACGATGCGGATAAAAATGAAACCCGTTCGATGCGCAGCAAGGAAGAGGCAAACGATTACCGTTACTTCCCCGATCCTGATTTATTACCCGTAGTGATTGATGAGGCCTATGTTGAGCAGGTTCGTAGCGAGTTGCCCGAGCTGCCTGAGCAGAAAAAACAGCGTTACATGAGTGAATATGACCTGTCGGCCTATGATGCCGGTGTGATCACGGCATCCAGAGAGCTGGCCGATTATTATGAAACTGTTGCCGCCAAAGCCGGTGATGCCAAACTTGCAGCCAACTGGGTGACCGGTGAGCTGGCGGCAAAATTAAACAGGGAAGAAGTGGAAATTACCGAGGCGAAGGTCCCTGCTGAGGCTTTTGCGGGACTGTTGTTGCGTATTAAAGATGACACTATTTCCGGCAAGATAGCTAAAGACGTCTTTGAGGCTATGTGGAATGGAGAAGGCAGTGCTGATGAAGTCATTGAAAGCAAAGGGCTGAAGCAGATTAGTGACAGCTCAGCGATTGAGGCCATGGTTGATGAAGTGATTGTCAATAACCCAAGCCAGTTCGCAGAGCTGAAAGGCGGTAAGGATAAAATGATGGGATTCTTTGTTGGACAGGTGATGAAGGCCTCGGGTGGTAAGGCAAACCCCGGTCAGGTCAATGCCATTATGCGCAAGAGGTTAGAGGAATAATGACTGAATCCGAATTTGTTGAGATTGCCGATAATACTATCGAAGCGATTCAACAGGCGATCGATGAGTGTGGTGCCGATATCGATTACGATGAAATCGGTGGCGTGCTGACGCTGGAATTTGAAAATGGCAGCAAGATTATTTTCAGTAAACAGACGCAGATAAAGCAGTTATGGATGGCTGCCAAGGCCGGTGGCTTTCATTTTGATTATGATGAGGCCAGTGAACAGTGGTACTGTGATAGCGGTAGCAACGAAGAGCTTTATGCCATGTTGAGCTGGCTTGCCTCTGAGCAAGCGGGTGAGTTAGTTGATATCAGGGTTGCTGAGATATAACGCCCCGTTGCTTTCTTAATGAATAAGCATTTAATTAGGAAATTGATTAATTGCGGCAGTAAACGCATCCCATTGGTTAAACTGTTTGTTCTGTAATTTTTCTATCCATTTTTTGATCTTACTGTCAGTTGAAATTTGCGCAAGACTATTAAGAATATCTAGGCTGTTTCTTCTGTCATGTAAGGATTGCCTGATATATAGTGCACGCTGGAGTTTGTCACTGGCAGTCTCGTTCTGATTTTTCTGAATTAAGGCATTGCCCCACTCCTGCAGGGTAGCAGCGATACCAGGGCGATTGGTTTGTGTTCGGTATATATTCAGGGCTCTGTCGAAATATTTGTTTTGAGTTTCTGTGTCATCACTCAGGTTGGCCCTGAAACGAGCCAGTCGAGCCTTGTGTGACGGATTATTGCTGGATTTTAAGGTTTGTTCGAATTTACTGGTCCACTGTTCAGCTTCTTCCCTGTTATTACTCATTTCATCGTGGGAGATGCGGGTGCGGTTCTGTATTGCGGCCAGTGTGAATTCGTTATTCGTGTCTCTCTGTAATAATGGGGACAAAATCTCCTTGGCCTGGGTATGCTGATTATTTTCGATGGCGATGGATGATTCGATGATATGAAGATGATCCAGTAGTTGTGTGATATTTTCCTGCTCGATGATGCGTTGGGCCTGTTTCATATAGGCATCGGCGAGTTCGATGTCTCCCATACTTAAATAGGTTTTTGAAAGATTAAGGCAGCTGGAGGCAATACCAAACTGGTGATCGATGCTGCGGAAGTCGCGCAGGGCATTCCTGAAATAGGTAGTGGCCAGCTCGTATTTACTTTTTTCGTAATTACTGACGCCGTTACTAAGTGCGCTGTTGGCAGCTTCAATGGCCTCGGGCTGCTTTTCATCAGGGCTGCTGACGCAAGCGGTACAAAGCAGGGCAAGGACGATAATGGCGAACCTGGATTTTATTTTGTTGATTATGTGCTTCATTGTACTATCAGTCGTTTGCTGGTGCGGGCGATGTTAGTGTTTCATTATTGTTATCCGTTTCGCCAATTGCCGTTGAAAGTGGCCAGATACGCTGACTGGCCTTGATGGTTTTATCGGCCTCCTGTAACAGCGGACCAATTTTATTGACCAGCTCAGGCATGTCTGAGACCTGTTTGTTGAGCTGTTTCATCATGGTTCTAAGTTCTTCTGTGACAGCTACCATATTGATCGCAATATCTTTAACATTCTTTTCCATTTCTTTTTCGTAAATGGCGCTACCAACCAGTCCTTCAACAGCGCGAATATGCTCGGTGATGTCACGGATGTCTGTGGTCAGTACATTCATATTGTCGAGAGTGACTTCCAGTTTCTTATGGTCGATAGCGCTGAGAATGTTATTCATTTTCTGGATACTGTCTTCCAGCGTAACGAAAAT
>JAOUPA010000058.1 GCA_029880105.1 Gammaproteobacteria bacterium | reverse complement strand
TATTTAAACCAGAATAACAAAGAAATAGCGATCAACTACAACTGATTTTGCAGTTCAACCGTTTGTGGTTCAAAGCAGGGAATAGTTTGCGTGTTTTCTGGAGTTTGGCGATGTCAATTTCCGAAACCACAACACCCGTGCCATGCGGTAGACGATTGAGCACGGTTCCCCATGGATCAACAATCATACTGTCACCATGTGTTTCACGACCATTTACATGGTAGCCTCCCTGCGCAGCAGCCACCATATACGATAAATTCTCGATTGCACGAGCCCTGATCAGGATTTCCCAGTGCGCCTTACCAGTCAGACTGGTGAAGGCTGAAGGAATCACATAGATATCGACACCGGCATCTGCCATTGCCCTGAATAACTCAGGAAAACGCAAATCGTAACAAACTGCCATACCAAGTCGACCAAATGGCGTATCAACCACAACGATGTCATCACCAGAAGTTGTAGTCTCCGATTCAGCATAGCTTTCATTGGTCTCTTCCAAGGTCACATCAAACAGGTGGATTTTGTTATATCTGGCTAGCATTTCACCTTCACTGTTAAATAACAGGCAGGCTGAATAAACTTTACTGGCTTCCTCAGATTTTATTGGTACCGTACCACCAACCAGCCAGACACCATGTTTTACAGCCTGATCCCTGAGAAAATTCTGAATTACTCCCTGACCAGGTAGTTCGGCAATACCAACTTTATCCACTTCCCTCATACCCATAATGGCAAAATTTTCCGGCAAGACTATGAGCTCAGCTCCCTGCTGCACAGCAATATTGATGTATTTCTCAGCCTCGGCCAAATTTGCCTGCACATTTGGCCCTGATGCCATTTGAATTGCTGCTACTTTGTTCGACACTATACATCTCCAACGATAAATATTTTAAATATAATTATATCTGCTTCACCGCTACCGGGAACCACATATAAATATTGTGAAGGAATACTCAGTGAAATCAAGCTATCTTTAAGCTCTTCGACCCATAGCTCGCCTTCCTCACCACCTGGATAAAGCAGCTCAATTGCACATTTTTGCTCAGATGATCGCAATGATTCCCATTGTCCAACAATCTCGCGCATCATCGGCATCTGTAGCAACTGCTCACCCTGTTTCAACAGATCCCACTGCTCCTCGGTCAGTCTCCATTCCTGCTTCGCATCTTCCGAATGAGATTTTTCCACATCTACACCCACAGCAGCATCATGCACTAAATCCACAGTTTCTGCATACAGGGCCGTCGGATAGAGCGGCATCAAGACTAACAGGACAACCTGACTTATCACTTCAATACTGAATATCTTAAACGAACACCGCTGTCTCATCATTATTTTCCTTCGCCGCCAGAGTCACTATTCTCCTCATTACTACGTTTTCCTGTCTGTTTGATCTGTGGGTCATCCCAGGAACCGGTGATCTGGTATTCATCATAAGCACTTTTCTCGAGACCGAAAAGTTTATTAATCAAAACCAGACCCGCGCCAAGAACAGGGCCACCCACCAGTGCGCCACCGGTAAAAAATGCCTCTGAAGAATGTGGTCTTACCTGCATAATCAAGTCATAGTCCCTGGCCACCATGCCAATACTACCCTGCATTCTCATATCAGCTGCTGAGGCAGTTATTTCAATATTTTTACTCGAGGCGAGACCATTACCAAACTCAAAGTCACCCTCTATGCTATCAAAGGCAAAGCCTTCGCCCGATACATCCTTGAAATCCAGAGTTAACCGATCAAACAACTTAAATACATTGAATAGCCCTACGATTCGCCCGCCTGCACCCGGATCCAGGGCCTTTACTGCTCCATCCTTCATCGTAAAGTGCGAATTACCTTGAACAGTTTGCCATGAAAAACGATAGGGTTCTGCATACCATTGCCAGTTAACGACCGCACTTTGCACAGAGCCTTTCATATTTTGTGTCAAATTCATCACTGACAGTGTATGACCAAGATCACTGCTGTCGACAAAAAATTTGAATCTGGATTCCTGCCTGTTTTGCCAGGTCGTAAACCAGCTACCCTGACCATGAATCTTTAAGGCGGGACCCTGCAAATTAACCGAATTAACCAGCATACCCTGAGGCTGCCAACTAGTATTAAGATTGACATCATTAAATGTCCAGTCATCCCAAAGTAATACCTTGGTCTTAAAATTCAGGGAAGGGAAAAAAGTTGGTTTTAACGCAACAGAATCACCACCTTTCTTACTGGATTTAAACAGGGTCAACAAATCGATATATTCTAACTCAAGTGTTGCGGTTGAATCCCTGTTCAGGTCCTCTGCGAATATACCTGATCCGCGTATTAGACTTGAATCAACGACAAAATCCCACATGTCTTCATTATTTCTGACTGCCGATAAGGTGAAGTTATCGGTTGATTTAACCTCTAGCTGTAAACTATCGATCCGCACCTTGAGATCAATATCTACTGGGAGTAAATCTTTTGAGCTCTTCGTCATCGAGTCCGAAAAACTAATTTCTGTTCCTTCCAGACTCGAATTCATTGTAACCTGTACCAGATACTCATCCAGCATCTTCGGAAAATGCAGGGCCACCGCCCAATCTGATGCACCATCAATCCAGCCTTCGGGTATCCAGCTAAACTTTCTCAGCAATCCATCAGCAGGCAGCTTGCCATTGATATAGGCAACTGTTTCTGAAACAGGTTTATTACCATTAATTCCATCCGGTGCACCCGTAAAACTTTTCTCAATCTTGTCTTCTACCTCGATAGCGACACTAACAACATCAATGCTCACTGGCGCCTTCTCAAAATCAGCCTTGATATTTTCGGCACTTATTTGATCGCCTTCAAAAGATAGGCGGCCTGAAACATTATTGAGCGTATAGTCCATTATCGGCAGATACATTTCATTACCGTTAAACTGAAGCCCCCCCTTTACCAAAACAGCATCACTGCTATCACCTAGTGGCACTTCGAGATGCAGATCAAGATCAGTATTACCATTAGCCTGAAATTGTTTCAGGGCTTTTCCCATTACCTTATCGAGTCCGCTATTCCAGACATATTGCTGGAAGTCTTCCGCAGGTGCCTTCACATGCCCATCAATAAATAACCTTGGTGAAGCAAGCTCAGGAATAGATATTACGGCTTTACTTAATCGCCCCCGATATACCTGCCCTGTAACATTGTCGATAAACATCGAGTCGTTATAAAAACGAACATGGCTGGAAAAGTCATTCACCGCCGGCCAGCCTTCGAGAAACTTCAGTTTCAGATAGCTCGTATCAAAGACTATCTCCATAACACCATCATTTGCGGCATAAGGAAAGCGACCAATATCACCGTGCAATATGAAACTACCACTATCGACAAAACCGTCGGTAATTGCCATGTCCAACCAAGCCACCAGATCTTTCGACATAATCGAAACTGGGTAGTATTTATGAATAGAGGCGCCGATAACATTTCTAAAATCAGTCTGGATATCTGCAAAAATAGTTGCATCCTCTTTAACTGACAGGTTCAATCGAGCAAACAACTCTGCGTCTGAATTTAATAAATACAAATCATCAGAAGCAATAACCCAGTTATTATTATCACGCCAAATAGAGACCACACCATTAATTAAATCAATATCCATCGGCTGACGAAACAGGCTACCAAAGTTCATCTTGACCGATTCAGATAGCAACTCCACCCGCCCGTCACCACCCTGATACTGAAGAGCACCATCTAATCCCTGGAGTGAAATATCAGTATCCGGCAGATGAAAAAAAAGATTTTCAAAAACGGTCGATAATTGCAGGCCGTCCTTACCAGAACCAGGCCATAAAACAGAGGTATTGTATAAATCACCTGAAACATCACCAAGCTGAGAGTCTTTAACAAACTTCAATTGCTCTGCATCGAGAAAGGGAGTGGCCAGATAAATTAGATCATGGAGACGAACATAACTGGCTGATATCTTAAGCCCCTGTTCGTTCTGCTCAGCAACAACACTACTCAATTCTGGCCATGCCAGAACATCTCTGGCGAGATGAATATCACGGCTACTAAATTGCCATCCAGTACTGTTTTTTTTCCAACCAACCTTCCCAGTAATATTGTTGAGGTGGAAACTACCATAGCTTTGTCTTTTAACCTCTAGCTGCTTTACCGAAGCATCAACAACAACCTGCGAAAATATACCCGCAATCCTATCCAGCCAGAGTTCACCACTAAAAACCCCTTTGACCGAAGGAATTCCCTCTATATTTATCACTGATAGACACTGCGCTATATCTATCGATTCACCCTGTAAATAAATTGCAAGATCAGCTTCAGATAATTTTGCAATATCACCATCGGCTTTGGCGATAAGGCGAAATTTTTTCCCGTAAACCGCAGGTAGATTTAAATCAATCTCAAGACTGTGTTGGTCGAGAAACTCCTCAATATAAAGATTGGAACCAATAAAATCGAGTTGTCCTGTACTTAGCTGATAGTCACGCCAGTGGATATTGATATTAAGCAGGGAAAAATCTGTATTTCTTATCGCTTCAATCACCTCTTTTGCATCATCACCCCCTGAAGCGACAGTGCTACCTCCAAACTCAACTCCCTGAATCCGCCATCGATTATTGGCATAGCGCTCAATATATAGGTTTGCTCCTACCAGGCTGACATCCCCTACCGTAGGCGACCATTGTAAAAGTGAGTCGACAAAGGCCAAAGCAAAAAATGCCTCATCAAGATGAAGCAGTTCATGTTGTCTATCACTATCATAAATAACCACATCAACCAGCTTGAGTCTCGGCATTAACCAGTACATATCGGCATCCATACTGGTAATAGAAACAGACAGTCCTGTCTGCTCACTCAAGGCCTGCTCAACTTCTTTTACATAACCCGTGGCATGTGGCAGCACAGCTCGCAAAACACTAAACGCCACTGCCATAACAATTAGAAATATAGCAATGATATAAATAAGGTATAAACGGAGCTTCTCAAGCCAGGTCATTGTGCTTTCTCAGGGCGTAATGCCATCGACATTACAAAATAACAACATCATATTGCTCCTGGGTGTACAGAGCTTCCGCCTGAAAACGTATGGGGATATCAATGAAGTCTTCGAGCTCCGCAAGACTTGCTGACTCCTCATCAAGTAGCAGGTCAACCACTTCCTGCGCCGCCAGTACTAGCAGTTCTCTAGCATCAAACTGGCGTGCCTCACGAAGTATCTCCCTGAAGATTTCGTAACACACTGTCTCAGCAGTTTTCACCGAACCTCGGCCCTCACAGGTCGGACAAACACCACAAAGCACATGCTCCAGACTTTCACGCGTACGTTTTCGTGTCATCTCCACCAGCCCAAGACTCGAGACTTCACAGACATGAGTGCGTGCATGATCTTTATCCAGCGCCTTTTCCAGTGCACGAATCACCTGGCGCTTATGCTCATCCTCACTCATATCAATAAAATCAAGAATAATAATACCGCCAAGATTGCGCAGGCGAAGCTGTCGAGCTATCGCCTGTGCTGCTTCCAGATTAGTTTTGAAAATTGTCTCTTCCAGATTACGGCTACCGACATAAGCACCTGTATTCACATCGACTGTAGTCATTGCCTCGGTCTGGTCAAATATCAGATAACCACCAGATTTTAAATGCACCTTACGTTCAAGACCTTTTTGAATTTCATCTTCAACACC
Source organism: Gammaproteobacteria bacterium (assembly GCA_029880105.1). GTDB lineage: Bacteria > Pseudomonadota > Gammaproteobacteria > SZUA-229 > SZUA-229 > LH-M37. The sequence continues at coordinate 5,001 of JAOUPA010000058.1, read as the reverse complement.
GTGCAGATCAAAAATCGGGCGTTCCCCAGGATAGTGTTCTATTTTGTCTTCCATCTCAGGTACATAAGTACCAGCAAACTCCAGCATTGCACAATAAGTCTCTCGCGAATCGACACGAATTTTTTCCAGATCATCGTCGACCATGTCACGTAGCGTTCTGAGATACAGCGGCAGATCCTTGTGCACCACCATGCCAGCTTTAATGTCACTGGCCTCAACAATATTTTCCCATTGACGATTTAAATAATTAATATCACGCTCAATAGAGTCTTCCGTTGCCAGCTCAGCCGCCGTACGTAAAATGTAACCCGCATTTTTATTCAAATCTTTTTTCGCAAGTAACATAGCTTTAAGTCGATTACGCTCTTCTTCCGACTCAATACGCGAAGACACGCCAATATTTTCTGAATTAGGCATGAACACCAGGTAACGAGATGGAATTGTAATATTGGTGGTCAGACGCGCACCTTTGGTACCAAGCGGATCTTTTATTACCTGAACCAGTATTTCCTGACCATCTCTCAACAGCTGACCAATCTGGGGATGCGTAATTAAATCATCGCTACCATTCTGCTTGCTATAACCCGCCATATCTGAAATATGCAGAAAAGCCGCTCGCTCCAGGCCAATTTCAACAAAGGCCGCCTCCATGCCAGGCAGGACACGCACGACCTTGCCCTTGTAGACGTTACCCACCAGGCCACGACTACGGCTACGCTCGATATACAGTTCGTGCAGCATACCGTTTTCGAGAATCGCCACGCGCGTTTCTTGCGGCGTAACATTGATCAAAATTTCCTTACAAATAGACATTATTATTTTTCTTATCCTGTAATCACGCGAGTAGTTTCACACCTGCTTTGGCCAGTAACCCGGCGGTTTCAAACAATGGCAGGCCCATCACACCAGAATAGCTGCCATGTAAATCCTTCACAAACTGGGCAGCGATACCCTGAATTGCATATGAGCCTGCTTTATCCAGTGGTTCACCAGTAGCAATATATGCCTCAATAGTATCAGGTGATAACTCAGCAAACTCGACATGGCTACTGCTCAATGCCAGATATTCAGCCTTCGCCACCTTTATCGCCACCGCCGTATGCACCTGATGAACCCTACCTGAGAGTTTAGTCAACATTGCCTTTGCCTGCTCGACATCTGAGGGTTTTCCGAATACCTCCCCATCTAACTCGACAATAGTATCTGAGCCCAGTACGGGTAATTCAATACACTGATGGACCACGAGTTCAAAGCCGTACCGCGCCTTCTCCATGGCCAGGCGTTGCACGAAATCCAGTGATGATTCCCCATCGCACTGCACTTCTTCGACTGGTACTGGTTGGACCCTGGCACAGACGCCTATCTGCTGGAGCAACTCCAGGCGCCTCGGCGAGGCCGAAGCCAGAATAATTTCTTTATACTGCTGGTCACTCATCAGAAAAAATGAAGCTATAGATTAAACGGATCATTATAAATAGAGACTCTTTGAACAGTCTTTCGGTGTACTTAATATCCCAGAAAATGATTAAAGAATGACGCCTTCATGTTCAAGCAGTGCGCTTTTAATCTTCAGTGGCGCCCCCTGTTCAACCCCTGAAAAACCACCTAGCCCCGATTTTGCGACAACCCGATGGCAGGGCACAATCAAAGGCACTGGATTAGCCCGACAGGCATTACCTATAGCACGGGCAGAGGTTTTCAAACGCTGGGCTAGCTCACCATAAGTCACCACCTGGCCTGCAGGAATTTTTTGCAATGCCCGCCATACTCTCTTCTGGAACGCTGTACCCTCCGGTTTCAACAAGACATCAAATTCAAATTTCAGCAACTGCTTACAGCAATAGTCATCAATCTGCTGGCAGACTCTTTTTGCATTTTCCGAGACAGGCGGCGATAGATTTTTAGTACAAAAAAAATCCACACTAATCAAATAGCCGTTTTCGAATATAAGCTCCATCTTTGTAAATGGTGTTTTTATTACTGCACACTCAATAGCAACAAATACTCTCACTTTAACTTTTCTCTGAATTACGTAATAAACGAATCTGTTGCAGTTCCTGCCTGATTACCGACTTTCTCGATTCTGACGTTGTTACCTGTAACAACATTTTATAAATAGCCTGAGCATCATCATACAAGGCCGCTTTTACCAGAGCACCGGCAGCTTTAAAACGTGCTGATTGCGCCCACAGACCTGCCTCTGCCTGATCAGCCAACTGTGCCGACTTCAAATATAACCATGCAGACCGATCATATTGATTGAGAGATGCATAGGATTCGGCTCGCCAGAAAAATAATTCGCGCTCAATATTTTCGTTTAACCATTCAGGCCTAAGAGAATCTAGCAGTACTAATACCTGTTGATGCCTACGCACAGTCTGAAGGTCAAAAATGACCTGAAGAAACTGATCGAGTTGATCAGGTGTAATTTGCTGAGCTGCATTAAGCGTGCTCGCCAGCACGGCTTCACCTTCATCGTATACCCCTTCCATAATCAGGACACGAGCCTTACGCATCGCCCAGGCAAACTCATCCTGACCATCTGGTGGCTGTTGCACGCTTTTCATTAAACGTACTACCAGCTCCATGTCTCCTTTAGTTAATGCGTAATCAACCAGACTATAGCGCACAGCCAGCGGCAGACTTTCCAGCGTCGAAATTCGATTACCATGCAGATAAAGCTGATTCACTAATTCAAGTCCATTTTTATCTTTAGTCAGCAAAACCACGATTTCCCTGTGTGCCATTTGCCGCTTAGTCACATCAGTTGCATTAAATGCAAGCACCACGTACAGGCTCAGTGCCTCTACTATATTATTCTTCTGTAATTCACTCGCTTTGTTATACCAGGCAAGATCATCACCCAGTAATAACTTGGCACTATTGCCCAGCTGTTTACCAATACTCTCGTATAGTCTCCAAAGATCATCACCGCCAACAACAAACTCTTCACCCAGCATCGCATGGGCATCAACCTGGATGATTAATTCCCTCAATACCCGTGATGCATCAATTAGCTTTTTCTGCGTAAGGTATGCCTGATAGAGCACATATTGATAGGCCCAGAGTTCGCCCCTGTTCAATTTTGTATCAGCAATACGCATCTGCATTTCCTGCGCGTATAACACAGCGCTTTCAGGTCGGGTACGTAATGCGGCAATTAAACGTATTGCCTGTGCAATATGGGAATCTGTATCGGCCAGGAGCGTTATCACATCAGCGGCGCGGTCTGTGCGCAGCAGTGACCTCGCCCGCAGCAGGCGCCAGTCCAGATTGAGGTTTTGATGGTTACTGCTGTAGTCAACCTGATAACGCAATAAAGATTTTTGTGCATCGATATCGACATTCATCGCCAGATAAGCACGAATAACCAGGCGTCGCCAGAGTGCCACTAAATCTGAGCTCACCGGTTCAGACAACGTACCTGTTTCAGGTTTATCAGAATGCCAGAGCAGGCCACGCAGCTGTATCAGGGCCTGCTCCGCCTGTCCCAGCCTCAACTGTGCAATCACCTGCTGCGTCTGAAACCAGTGCGCAATTTGCCTGGTAATCTGCCGCCCAGGCTCTGCCTCTTTTAATAAAAGCCTGGTACGGTCAATCACCGCCTGCCAGTCTTCAAGCGTAGATAGCAGTGAAATATGTTTACGTTCAAATGCATACCAATCCGGTGAGTATACTGGCCATTTTTTCTGCTCCTGTGAGAGCAGGCTCAGAGCCAGCGAAGGCAAACCCAGTTGTACCAGTTCATCCATCTGCTCCAGTGACACAAATACCACGGAAGGATTCTTCGCCTCATCCATGTCACTTACCGATTCCAGCTCTACCTGCCCCGCACTAACCACTGGAACCGCAACCCCACCCCCTGTTATCTCAGCAGTTACCTCTTGAGAAACCTCTTCCAGTACCACCTCGGCCACAGCAGGGCCCACAGAACAGCAGGTCACCAGTAGTGATAGCAATAAACGATTTTTTATTACGAATAAATCCATAGATCGCAGTTTACTCTGCAAAAAAAAATTTTTCCCGCGAACTTTCTACTGGCAAAAAAAATGGCCCTCGAAAGGGCCATTAATAGCTATAACCACTGCCAACAAATAGCAGCTTACAATTTCTCTTTGATTCGAGCAGCCTTACCAGTAAGACCACGCAAATAATACAGCTTGGCACGACGTACTTTACCACGACGTTTCACTGCAACATCAGCAATACTGTGGCTGTATGTCTGGAACACACGTTCAACACCTTCACCATGAGATATTTTACGAACTGTGAAAGCAGAATTCAGTCCACGATTGCGCTTGGCAATACAGATGCCTTCAAAGGCCTGCAAACGCTCACGCTCACCCTCTTTTACACGTACCTGTACCACAATGGTATCACCAGGGTAAAAAGTGGGGAATTCACGACCCATCTGTTCCTGTTCGAGCTGTTGAATAATAGTGCTCATAATTTATCTCCGCGTTCTCTTGCGCTAATTGGTGATGCCTACCCGGCATTACCCTCTAATCAAAATTCAATGTTCAGACTGCTCGTGTTCCCGTTGAAACTCGCCCAGCCACTTCTTTTGTTCTTCAGTCAGTTGCAGTTCTTCCAGTAGCTCCGGTCTACGCAACCATGTCCTACCAAGAGCCTGCTTCTCTCGCCAGATTGATATCGCTTGGTGATCACCACTCAGCAACACCTCTGGCACACCATCGCCTTCAATCTGTTCCGGCCGTGTATAGTGCGGGCAATCCAGCAGCCCCTCCATGAACGAGTCCTGTTGTGCTGAATCTGTATCTCCAAGCACGTCGGGCAACATCCTGGCTATGGCATCAATCATGATCAAAGCCGGCATTTCACCGCCGCTTAGCACGTAATCGCCGATAGACCATTCCTCATCAACGTACTGCTTGATCAAACGCTCATCAATGCCTTCATAACGACCGGCAATCAGAATCAAATCTCTCTGTCCAAGCTCAGCCGCCATCTTAACAACGGCCTGCTGATTCAAAAGCTGTC
>JAOUPA010000233.1 GCA_029880105.1 Gammaproteobacteria bacterium | reverse complement strand
TGGCTTCTTTGTCAACGGTTCAGCCAGTGTGGTTGGCTGGTTCTCTGGTGTTGCCAGAAAAATTCAGACGGGTCTGCTGTATCACTATGCCTTTGCCATGATTATTGGTGTGCTGGTGCTGCTGACTACATTTGTCATTTTTTAATTTTGTTTAGTATTTAGACAGGTTACGGAAAAGGGTTTTATATGTTTGCCAACTGGCCATTACTTAGCCTCACAGTTTGGGTGCCTATACTAGGAGGTATCGCCGTGCTCCTGTCTGGAGACAAGGGTGATGCGAGTGGTGTGCGTCGCCTTGCACTGGTGATCTCGGCCGTTACCTTTGTTTTAAGCCTTGGTCTGTACACGGGCTTTGACGCGACGACTGCGAATATGCAGTTCGTTGAACGTTTTGAATGGATCAGTGCATTTAATATTTACTACCATTTCGGTGTCGATGGTATTTCCATGCCGCTGATTATCCTGACCACGTTTACCACGATACTGGTGATCGTTGCAGCCTGGGAAGTTATCCAGAAAAAACCGGCACAATACCTGGCGGCGTTCCTGATCATGGAAGGTTTGATGGTCGGTGTATTTGCAGCGCTCGACTCCATTATGTTCTATGTCTTCTGGGAAGGTATGCTGGTACCGATGTTCATCCTGATCGGCGTCTGGGGTGGTGAGCGCAGGGTCTACGCCACCATCAAGTTCTTTATTTATACCTTCATCGGCTCAGTATTTATGCTAGTCGCGCTGATCTATATGTACATCAAGGGCGGCAGCTTTGCAATTCTCGATATGCACATGATGAAGCTGACTATGGATGAGCAGTTGCTGATCTTTATCGCCTTCCTGATGGCCTTCGCGGTGAAGGTGCCAATGTGGCCAGTGCATACCTGGTTACCGGATGCCCACGTGGAAGCGCCTACCGGTGGTTCAGTGATTCTGGCCGCGATCATGTTGAAGATTGGCGGTTATGGCTTCCTGCGTTTCAGTTTGCCGATCACGCCTGATGCCAGTCATACACTGGACTGGCTGATTATTGCGATGTCCCTGATTGCCGTCGTTTATATTGGTTTTGTCGCACTGGTACAGAAGGATATGAAAAAGCTGGTGGCATATTCTTCGATTGCGCACATGGGTTTTGTTACCCTGGGCATGTTTGTGATTTTCCAGATATGGGAAAACCCGGCCAATGCTGACCACAGTGGTGCAGTTCTCGCGGTTGAGGGTGCCATGGTGCAGATGATTTCACACGGCTTTATTTCTGGCGCCATGTTCCTGATGATTGGTGTGCTCTATGATCGTATGCACACCCGTAACATCCAGGACTATGGTGGTGTGGTCAATACCATGCCGATGTTTGCGGCCTTCGCGGTTTTCTTTGCCATGTCGAATGCTGGCCTGCCTGGCACCTCAGGCTTCGTTGGTGAGTTCATGGTGATTATCGCCAGCTTCCACGCGAACTTCTGGTATGCCTTCCTCGCAGCAACTACCCTGATTCTTGGTGCGGCCTACACACTGTGGATGGTCAAACGTGTGTTCTACGGTGAGGTCGCCAATGAAAATGTACGTGCGCTGAAAGACCTGAATCAACGTGAGTTCCTGATAATGGGTGCTCTGGCTATTGCCGTGCTAGTGATGGGCCTGTGGCCTGCACCAGTCGTTGAAGTGATGCACGTCACTATTGAGAACTTGTTACAGCACGTGGCTGTACCCAAAATTTAAACCCGGTTATATATCTGGATAGGTTTATTCAATGACACTCGAAGCACTCAATTATTTAACAGCGTGGCCAGAAATCTTTCTGCTTGGCATGGCCTGTATCGTGCTGGTCGTTGATGCATTTATTAAAGACGATAAGCGTGATTTCAGTTATATGCTGGCACAGTTCAGTCTGTTAATTACCTTTGCGCTGGTGATGACCGCCCAGGTCAATGGCAAGATCGTGTCGTTCAATGGCATGTTTATTCAGGACGCAATGTCGGTCGTACTGAAATTATTCATCCTGGCTCTGTCATCCATGACTTTTGTCTATTCCAGGGACTATCTGAAAGACCGTGACATTTTCAAGGGCGAGTTCTATGTGCTGGGTCTGTTCGCTGTACTCGGCATGATGTTGATGGTGTCGGCGAATAACCTGCTGATGATTTACCTGGGTCTTGAACTGCTGTCATTGTCTCTGTACGCGCTGGTGGCCTTTAACCGTGATAATGGCAATGCCTCAGAGGCGGCGATGAAGTATTTTGTGCTCGGTGCCATCGCTTCTGGCATGTTGCTCTACGGTATGTCGATCCTTTATGGCCTGTCGGGTAGTCTGGTCATTTCCGATATCGCGGTTGCCGTCAATCAGTCTACAGATACCCGCATTGGTATGGTATTTGCGCTGGTCTTTATCCTGGTGGCGCTGGCATTCAAGCTTGGCGCGGTACCATTTCACATGTGGGTGCCTGATGTCTATCAGGGCTCACCTACTGCAGTAACGGTGTTCATCGGTACGGCACCGAAGCTGGCAGGCTTTGCCATGATCATCCGCCTGCTGGTTGAAGGCATGGGCGAACTGCAGGGTGACTGGCAGCAGATGCTGGTTATTCTGTCGGTACTGTCGATGGCCACCGGTAACGTGATTGCGATTGCGCAGACCAATATCAAACGTATGCTGGCGTATTCAACGATTTCCCATGTTGGCTTTATCCTGCTGGGCATTCTGGCGGGCACCAAAGAGGCTTATGCATCCGCGATGTTCTATACCATTGCCTATGCGATTATGTCATTGGGCAGTTTCGGTATTATCATGCTGCTGGCTCGCAGGGGATTTGAGGCAGAAAACCTGGATGATTTCCGGGGCCTGAATCAGCGTAACCCGTGGTTTGCCTTCCTGATGATGGTGCTGATGCTATCGATGGCGGGTGTGCCACCAA
>JAOUPA010000232.1 GCA_029880105.1 Gammaproteobacteria bacterium | reverse complement strand
TCAATACCCAGACGATAAGCCAGCTCATAAAAATAAACGTCACAGGACTGTTCGATAGCCGAATCCATATCAGTATGACCATGGCCTTCTTTTTTCCAGTCACGGTATTTACGCCGGGTATCATCATCAGGAATCAAAAAATACCCTTTGCAGCTCACTTGCTCATCATCACTGACGATACGCGACTCCAGCCCTGCCAGACCTACAAACGGCTTGAGCGTCGAACCCGGCGGATACTGGCCAAACAGCGCCTTGTTGAACAAAGGCTTGCCATCAGCTTTCTGCAATTCATCGTATTTGGCAAAACTAATACCGTGGACAAACAGGTTCGGGTCATAGGTCGGTGTACTGGCAAAGGCCAGTATTTCACCGGTCTGAGGTTCCATGGCGATAATCGAACCATGCTTATCCCCCAAAGCCTGCTCAGCCACTTTTTGCAGCTCGATGTCCAGTGTCAACACCAGATTATTGCCTGGAATCGGTGCAACCTTGTCGACCACACGCAAGACACGGCCCTCTGCATTGACCTCGACATTCTGTTGCCCCACCTTGCCATGCAGCTCGTGTTCGTAAAATCTCTCAAGCCCGGTTTTGCCGATATACGAAGTACCACGATAATTACCCTGATCAATATCTTCCATTTCCTTCTCATTGATTCGGCCAACATAACCAATCGCGTGTACCGCAGTCTCGCCCATTGGATAATGGCGGCTCAGGCGTGCCGAAATATCCATACCGGGGAAGCGATGCCTATTCACTGCCAGACGCGCCACCTCGACATCATCCAGCCGAGTACGCAAAGACACACTTTCAAAAGACCGATGTAAAAGCATCGATTTACGAAACTGACTGACATCGCGCTCACCGAGGCTGACAATTTTGCTTAGACCCTTCAAGGTTTCTTCGATATCGTCGATCTGCTCAGGGATGAGCTCCAGGTGGAAGGTTGGGCGGTTCTCAGCCAGTACCACCCCATTACGGTCAAAAATCAGGCCACGATTGGGCGGCAGCGCCATCAGGCGCACCCGGTTATTCTCAGATAAATCGGCAAAGTGTGCATACTCAATAATCTGCAGCTTGGTCAGACGCACAAATAGCACCACTACCAGCAAAACACAGATCAGTGCTGCTACATTTGCACGATGCCTGAACAGGCGGGAATCAGAAGAATAATCACCAACCGGTGCACGATAAGCCACAGATTAACCCAGCCCCCAGAACATCAAATCAGCGTCAAACATCACCAAAAAGAGATAAAACACCCAGTTTTCCCATTTATCTGAAAAAATTGTTGTAATTATATAGGGTTTGGGCCGCCAGAGGCTCGACAATCATCACGCAATCTATACAATTCTGTGGAACGCGTCTAATAAGAATAAAAGGGAGTCACGCATGCGCATAATATTAGTCGGGCCACCGGGTTCAGGCAAAGGCACTCAGGCCAAATACCTGATTGAAAAATACAATATCCCGCAAATCTCTACGGGTGACCTGCTACGCGCTGCGGTAGCTGCACAGACACCGCTTGGTCGCCAGGCCAAGGCCATTATGGATGCCGGCCAACTGGTGCCCAACGACCTGGTCATGGGAATGATCCGTGAACGTGTCACCCGCCCGGATGCCGACAATGGCTTCATACTCGATGGCTTCCCACGCAATATCATACAGGCCGAAGAGCTCGATACCCTGCTCAACCGACTCGGTCGACCTATTGATGTGGTATTGCAATTCGAAGTAGATTTCGACCTGCTAATGCAACGCATGGTTGGACGCCAGACCTGTGTCTCCTGTGGCGAGCTGTTCAACAGCTTTACCAATCCACCGATGATTGACGGTCGTTGTGATCTGTGTGGCGGCCCATTACACCACCGTTCAGACGATAATGAAGAAACCATCGACCGACGTCTGCGGGTATACCTCACCCAGACACAGCCACTTAGTGAACTATACAAAAAACAGAACAAACTCCACGTTATTGATGCACACGGTGAAATCGAAGATATCACCAAACGCATCAAATCCGCACTGCGCGGTATGCGCTCGAAAAAAGCAAACCTGAAATCGATTTCCATCGCCCAGGCGGTACATGAAGAACGCAAAAAGAAAAACAGCAAACAACCTGAAATCATTCGCACTACTGCTGAAGAGGAAAAACCCAAGCACAGCTCTCACAAAAAACGTGTGTTAGCTAAAATTGCTGTACAGAAAAAAATTGAAAAAATTAAGGCTGCTGAGCCAAAGAAAGCTGCTGTTAAAAAAACAAAAATTGCGGCAAAAAAACCCAGCGGCGATACTGATACTCAGCAGCTCAAGGCACTCGAAGCCGAACTGAAAGCAGCAAAGGCGGAACTGAAAAAAACAACACAAAAAGAAAAAGAGCTCATTAAAAAAGAAAAGGCAAAAGAAGCCTTAAGAAATAAAAAAATGAAAGAAATTACCGCGAAGATCAAGAAAAAGAAAAAATAGAAATACTTCAACCAGAGCCTGGATAATAACTTAGGCGCGAGCAACAGCTTACATAGACACAACCCGGACTGAATACATTCAGGCCTAAGTCATTTCAAAACAATTTTTGCCCCTGGCCTTAGCGCGATACATAGCCTCATCTGCAAGCCTAATAAGTGCCTCAGCGTCCAATGCAGAATCTGGATAACAGGCAATACCAATACTAGCGCTCACCTTATGTGTATGCTTGCCAAACTTCATTGGCTCAGCGATCTTAAGTAGCAAGTTTTCTGCAACCTGAGCCACCGTCTCCGACGTATTAGTACCACGCATCACCATAGCAAACTCATCACCACCAACCCTGTATACGGTATCGGTTTCACGTATTGCTCGCTTTAATCTTTGTGCGATTAGCACAAGCATGGCATCGCCTGTACCATGGCCATAGATATCATTAATTTTCTTAAAGCCGTCCAGATCAAGATATAGTAATGAAAA
>JAOUPA010000231.1 GCA_029880105.1 Gammaproteobacteria bacterium | reverse complement strand
ACCGTAATCTTTAGCCACCTGCTGCGTCTCGTCGATCAGGTAAGGGAAGGGGAAATTAAACTCATCAGCGACTTTCTGCATGTTAGCAAACGAGTCTTCTTCGTATTCGGCAGGGTCATTCGACATGATCGCGACAGAGTTAACGCCATAATCCATCAACTCCCTGGTATCACGCACGATCCGCTCACGGATCGACTTTACATACGGACAATGATTACAGATAAACATGACCAGCAGGCCATTCTCGCCACGCGCCATATCCGGCGTCCAGATATTTCCGTCCACGCCGGGAAGAGCAAAATCTATAACCGGTTTATCAAATTCACATACGGGTGTTTCTAGCGATACCATTTTTCTCACTCTTTAAAAAACTACGGAACTTACACTTGCTAAACCAGACTAAAAACGCAGCAATTGGCCCAATAAAAAAATAACTATATTCTATATCTTTCGGAGAAAATCATGCCAACTCCGTAGGCCTTGACGGCTTATTTACCCCTTGATTTTATAGTAATAACCCCCATTAACTGATAAAATGTCTGGTTCGGTCCGGAATAAACAGAATACATTTCGCGCCGACCTTAAAGTTTTTTTAGCAAGCAATATTTTCATAGGTAATTTTATGGCATCTCCCATTCTGGAACAAGACAAACAATCACGTCTTAAGTCGCTCATCGCTAAAGGTAAAGAGCAGGGCTACCTTACCTATTCCGAGGTTAACGATCACCTGCCAGAAGGTATCGTCGACCCAACACAGATTGAAGATATCATAAACACCATCAATGATATGGGCATCCAGGTTCTGGAAACAGCCCCTGATGCTGAATCACGTGTTTTATCCGATGCCTCGGTAAGTGAAGCCGATGATGAAACTACCGACGAAGCCGTCGCCGCACTCGCCTCTATCGAAACCGAACTAGGCCGTACTACCGACCCGGTCCGCATGTACATGCGCGAGATGGGCAGCGTCGAACTGCTTACCCGTGAAGGCGAGATCGAAATCGCAAAACGCATCGACGAAGGTTTGAAACAGGTACTACAGGCACTGGCCACCAACCCTACGACCGTTGGCAGCACCATCAAATTATGGGAAAAAGTACTCGAAGGCGAAGCCCGTCTCAACGAGCTGGTCATTGATTTCCATAAAAGCGACGAAGAGCTTGACCGGCTGGCAGCAGAAGCATTACAGCGCGCAGCAAAAGAAGCCGAGATGGCAGCTGCAGGCAACCCGGTTCAAAAAGAAGACAAAATTGATAACAGCCCGGACATCGAGGACGTTAAAAAAGTATTTGCCAAGATCAAACGCGCACATACTCGCTGCCTGAATGTTATCGAAAAGACTGACAGCACAGAAAAAGACATCGTAAAAGCTCGCGATGCCATGGCTTCCACTTTCCTCGAACTAAAATACACGCCCTCGCTTGTCACCCGCTTAACCCGTGAACTTCATTTCACCGTTAATCGCGTTCGCCAGCTGGAAAGACATATCCTTGCGCTTGCGGTTAACAAGGCACACATGCCACGCAAGATCATGATCACCACCTTCCCGCAAAACGAGATCAACACCAAGTGGATCGATAAATACTGCAAAGGTCATGAGTACTCAGAAAAACTCAAAGAACTGGCACCAGAGATCAAGATAACCCAGCGCAAACTGGCGGTTATCGAAAAAGAATTCGGCCTCACCATCTCCGACATCAAAGAGATCAACCGCATGATGTCGATCGGCGAAGCCAAAGCACGTCGCGCCAAGAAAGAGATGGTGGAAGCCAACCTGCGGCTGGTTATCTCCATCGCCAAAAAATACACCAACCGCGGCCTGCAGTTCCTCGACCTGATCCAGGAAGGCAACATCGGCCTGATGAAAGCGGTCGATAAATTCGAATACCGCCGTGGTTACAAATTCTCCACCTACGCAACATGGTGGATCCGTCAGGCGATCACCCGTTCTATCGCAGACCAGGCACGTACCATCCGTATCCCGGTACACATGATCGAGACCATCAACAAGCTGAACCGTATCTTCCGCCAGATGCTGCAGGAGATGGGCCGCGAACCGACACCGGAAGAACTGGCCGAAAAGATGGAGATGCCGGAAGACAAGGTACGCAAGGTGCTGAAGATCGCCAAGGAACCTATCTCGATGGAAACCCCTATCGGCGACGACGAAGACTCACATCTTGGCGACTTCATCGAAGACACCAACATCATGGCTCCTATGGATTCAGCCACCGGTGAATCACTGCGCGAATCAACCCGCGACATCCTCACCACGCTGACCGCACGTGAAGCCAAGGTACTGTGCATGCGTTTCGGTATCGACATGAATACCGACCACACCCTGGAAGAAGTGGGCAAACAGTTCGACGTTACCCGTGAGCGTATCCGCCAGATCGAAGCCAAAGCCCTGCGCAAACTTCGCCACCCTAGCCGCGCCGAAAACCTGCGCAGCTTCCTGGGCAACGACGACGATTAAGCACATCGGCTAATTTCAGTAATTACTACTGACAGCAAACAAAAAGCTAGTTAGAATACGCCTCGTTCCAGCAACGAGGCGTATTCGTTTTTGGCAACAACAGAAACAAGCCCCATTAAAGGGCCTGTAGCGGAGCGCGAAAGCACTGTGTTAGAGCATATCAGGCACTAGCCGAACAAGCCGCAGATAGATACAAAAGATAGAAAATCAGAAACCCCTAAATAAAGGGCCTGTAGCTCAGTTGGTTAGAGCATCCGACTCATAATCGGCAGGTCGAAGGTTCAAGTCCTTCCAGGCCCACCATTTATTACCATCCAAATCATCCGCTTACGTCAATTTCGGCGCCGGACCCATTGACTATAAGTCGGAGGGTCGAAGTCATAAAATGAGCGACACGCCGTCACCGTTTTTTTCACGCCGAGTTGGACATTGCATCTAGCAACACACTCAAATCTTACTACTATTTATTCAATTTCAAAA
>JAOUPA010000230.1 GCA_029880105.1 Gammaproteobacteria bacterium | reverse complement strand
CGGAGATAACGCGTGTGAGCGCAACCACCCACTGGAAGTGGTCCATGTTCTTGGAGTTGATGAACACCTCGTAGGGCTGGCGCACTTCGTGGTCGGTGCCCTGGTTCAGGATGACATCGTTAATGGTGACGTACAGTGCGTGTTCTGAATGCGGGGTCTTGATCTTGTAGGTTGAACCCAGCAGCAGCTCCGGACGCTCGACATTTTCGTGCATGTGTTCACGTTCGGGTGCCTTCGGTTCTTCTACCTTGTTTTCTTCTTCTTTTTTGACTTTGAAGGAAACGATTTTTTTTGCAATTTTATGAGTCATGATTTTTTTCCTATACGCAGTTCGATTAGAACTTGCCGTAATAGCCCTCCTTCAGTGCGTCGAACAGGTTGGCGGCGGTGTGCATCTCGCCGTCGTACTCGACTTCTTCATTGCCCTTGAGCTCGACCACGCTGCCGTCTTCCAGCGTGAACTGGTAGGTGGTGTTTTCGAGGTCTTTTTCCTGTACCAGTACGCCCTGGAATACCTCCGGGTTAAAGCGGAAGGTGGTGCAACCTTTCAGGTCCTTGTCGTAGGCGTATTCGTAGATGTCCTTAAAGTCTTCGAACGGGTAATCGGTAGGCACGTTGGCGGTCTTGGAGATCGACGAGTCGATCCACTTCTGCGCAGCGGCCTGGATATCGACGTGCTGTTTGGGCGCGATATTTTCCGAAGAGATAAAGTAGTCCGGCAGCCTCTGTTCGTCGTTCTGTGCAAACGGCATGGCATCGGCATTGACCATGGCGCGGTAGGCGAGCAGTTCAAAAGAGAACACGTCGACTTTTTCCTTGGACTTCTTGCCGGTGCGAATGATGTTGCGTGCATAGTGGTGCGCAAAGCTGGGCTCGATACCGTTACTGGCGTTGTTGGCCAGCGACAGCGAGATCGTACCGGTTGGTGCAATTGAGCTGTGGTGGGTAAAGCGTGAACCGACTTCGCACATCTCGGCGATCAGCTCTGGGTCTTCCTTGGCAACACGCTGCATATAACGGCTGTATTTGGCGTGCAGGATTTTACCGGCAACCTTGTCACCGACCTTGTAACCGTCGTCGAGCATTTTCGGGCGCTTGTAGAGCATTTCCGCGGTGACATCGAATTCCTGTTCAAGAATTGGTGCACTGCCCTTCTCTTTGGCCAGTTCAACACCGGCGCGCCAGCCTTCGAGCGCCAGCTCTTTGGTGACCTGCTCGGTGAACTCGAGTGATTCA
Organism: Gammaproteobacteria bacterium; assembly: GCA_029880105.1. Classification (GTDB taxonomy): domain Bacteria; phylum Pseudomonadota; class Gammaproteobacteria; order SZUA-229; family SZUA-229; genus LH-M37. The sequence continues at coordinate 1,744 of JAOUPA010000230.1, read as the reverse complement.
TCGGAACCGTACTTGATGCCCATCATGGTCAGGCTGGAACCGAGGCCGAGGTAGCCCATGCCGTGGCGGCGCTTGGTCATAATCTCCTGGCGTTGCTGTTCCAGTGGCAGGCCGTTGATTTCAACGACGTTGTCGAGCATGCGGGTGAAGATGCGTACGGTCTTGCGGTAGTTTTCCCAGTCGAAGCTGGCCTTGCTGCTAAACGGGTGCTGCACAAAACGGGTCAGGTTGATTGAACCCAGCAGGCAGGAGCCATAAGGCGGCAGCGGCTGCTCACCACAGGGGTTGGTTGCGCGGATGTTTTCGCAGAACCAGTTGTTGTTCATTTCATTGACCTTGTCGATCAGGATAAAGCCGGGCTCGGCGTAATCGTAGGTCGAGGTCATGATGCTGTCCCACAGGCGGCGTGCAGGCACGACACGGGTAATGCGGCAGGCCTTCTTGCCGGTGTCGTTGGTGACGTAGTCGCCCTTCACCGGCCAGTCGCGCCAGATGATCTGCGAGGCATCATTCAGGTTGATCTTTTCCTGGGCACACTCTTTCTGCGTGATCGGGAATGCCAGTGGCCAGTCGCCATCGGCCTTGACCGCTTCAACGAATTCGGTGGTGATCAGCAGGCTCAGGTTGAACTGGCGCAGGCGACCGTCTTCACGTTTGGCCTTGATGAAGTCAAAGACATCGGGGTGGCCGACATCGAAGGTGGCCATCTGTGCGCCACGGCGACCACCAGCAGATGACACGGTGAAACACATCTTGTCGTAGATATCCATAAATGACATCGGGCCAGAGGTGTACGCGCCAGCGCCGGAGACATAGCCGCCCTTGGGGCGCAGCGTGGAGAATTCATAACCGATGCCACAGCCGGCCTTCAGGGTCAGGCCTGATTCGTGTACCTTACCGAGGATGTCGTCCATCGAGTCCGTAATGGTACCGGAGACGGTGCAGTTGATGGTCGAGGTTGCCGGCTTGTGCTCGAGGGCGCCGGCATTGGAGATAATACGGCCAGCGGGAATTGCGCCGTGGCGCAGTGCCCAGGCGAATTTCTCGTGCCACTCTTTTTTCAGCTTGGGCGTGGCTTCAACATCGGCCAGCGCACGGGCTACGCGGTCATAGGTGTCGTCGAGGGTTTTATCAACCAGTTCACCGGTCTTGGTTTTGAGGCGGTACTTGGTATCCCAGATATCAAGTGAGGCTTCCTGAAAAGGTACATCATTAACAGTAGTGGGTACGGCATGGAGTTTAGGTGCTGACATAGGATCGTCCCTTGTTATTTTTATTATTTGCGGTTTTGCGGTATTACTATATTAGGCTTTTATTATCTTTATATAGTGCCATCCAGATAAATTATCACAAGATGTTGTGTTTACCAAGCACTATTTATATTTTTTTCTATGTCGTTGATTTTGTAATGCGGGGCCATATTGAAAGCAATACAATCCATGTTCAGGCCGACAAAAATGGTTAGCGGTATCATATGACTATGGATAATGACAGCACCAGTTCCCTGAAGCGCAGCATTAGCCTGCCGATGCTGACCTTCTACGGCCTGGGCAATATCCTGGGTGCGGGCATCTATGCGCTGGTTGGCAAGGTCGCTGGCGAGGCCGGTTATTTTGCGCCGCTGTCGTTCTTTATCGCCTCGGTGATCGCGGCGATTTCGGCACTGAGTTATGCCGAGCTGTCATCACGCTACCCGGTGAGTGCCGGTGAAGCGGTTTACCTGTACGAGGGCTTTCACAAGCGC
>JAOUPA010000229.1 GCA_029880105.1 Gammaproteobacteria bacterium | reverse complement strand
GACCTCTCCTTATAAAGCTAACTTGTTAATAGGACGCCTTACTAAGACTACCTATTTTTCTATAATATGTACCCTTCAAGACTACCTATTACGATATTTAAGGGAAAAAGTAGTCTTAAATCGGGTCTGTTTTTCGAATTTCGATACTAACATATGTCTATGGCGCGCTATTGCGATATTTAATTCTGTAAAGTAGTCTTATTCAGCATAAGACTACCTATTTTGATATTTAAGCGCAAAAGTAGTCTTGGTATAAGAAAGTGCTAATGTACTAATTTAAAAAAGGACTTTTATCATGGATGAACCAACAATTTTTCGGCCAACGTCACTTAGATTGATGGATCAGGTTCGCGAAACGCTTCGTTTCTATCATTACGCCTACAATACTGAAAAATCCTACGTTGAGTGGATCTTGAAATTTATTCGTTTTAACGGCAAGAGGCATCCAGGAGATATGGGGAAGGCAGAAATTGAACGCTTTCTCAGCCATCTTGCTGTGAATCGCGATGTGGCGGCCTCTACGCAGAATCAGGCATTTAATGCCATTATGTTCCTCTATACAAAAGTTCTCGATCTACCAATGGACCTTAATATTCGTGCACGGCGTTCTGGTAAGGGGAAAAGATTACCTACGGTATTGAGCAAGAGCGAAGCTAAGGCTTTGATTGGCTGCATGTCTGGCACAGCAAAAACAATGGCGGGGCTGATGTATGGCTCTGGATTGCGTTCACTGGAGGTGATTCGTTTGCGTGTTCATGATATTGATTTTGAAAATAATCAAATTTACATAAGAAATGCCAAAGGCGGCAAAGATCGAATCACCATTTTCCCTGTTGCGTTACATCAGCCCATTCGTGAACAAATTGAAGCAGTAAAAAAACTGCATGATAAAGATTTATCTGAAGGTTATGGCGAGGTTTACTTGCCCGCTGCCTTAAGTCGTAAATATAGCAAGGCAAATGTTTCACTGGGCTGGCAGTATTTATTTCCCTCTAAAGTGCGCTCGACTGATCCACGCTCTGGAAAGGTTAGGCGCCACCATGTTTATAAAACGGTACTGCAAAAAGCGGTATCAACGGCGAGATTGAAGGCCGGTATTACTAAACTTGCTACACCACATACGCTTAGGCATAGCTTTGCAACACACTTGCTAGAGAATGGTGAAAATATTCGTGTGTTACAGGTGTTGCTCGGCCATAATGATGTTAAAACTACTGAAATATATACGCATGTGATGCAGAAGAATCATGATGCTGTTCGAAGCCCACTGGATGATTTTTACGATTGATGCCTGCTCGCACTGTTTATGTTTTTTATTTTTCAGGCGGTGGTTGTGTGGAACGTATACCCTATGCAAAATGGAAACGCATCAGTTCGGGTGAGAAGTTGGTTAATGAATTTTCAAATTTAGCGGTTCATATCGCCTACGCTTATATCTTGCTAGAAAATAAAAAGCCTGTCTATTGTCCTCTTATTGAAGGTCATATCCATTATTTTGATGAGGCTGGGCGAATGGTTTTAGATGAGCTATTTTATTTTGATTTGTTACAGGATACGGATGAGGCGGTGGGCGGTGTGATTATTTTACAACACCGAAAAAAGAAAAAGGCGGCATTTGAAAAATATTGCTGGGAATTGAATTCACGACAGATACAGGCTGTGGTTGATTGTATTTGGTAGCACTGCATGTTTATTACCGGGTCAATCTATTCAGGGATGATTTTGTTTTCTACAGGGATATGCTTAAGCATCCGAAATCTCATTCCAGTATGTCTTTAACCGTTTCTCCGAAACCGGGAACTGTGTCTTCAGTTCCTGCGCGAATAAAGAGACGCGATATTCTTCCAGCATCCAGCGGTAGTGTTCCAGTTGTTCGGAGACGAGGTGCTGTTTTTCCAGCGTGTCGTGACGTTTGATATAGGCCTGCCACAGGTCGGCAATATGCAGGCGGTGTGGACGGTCGCGGCTGGCGTCCTGCTGTGCCTTGTCGAGGCGTTTGTTAATGGCGTTGAGGTAACGCGGGTAGTGTTTCAGCCACTGTCTGTCTATCTTTGTCAGGAAGTGTTCGGGGAATAAAGCAGCGAGCTGGTTCTGGATATCGCTGACGACATCGAGCAGGGTCAGCGGTGGGTTCTTCATCGCCTTTTTGATGACCTTGTACTGGTCGAGAATCTCGTTGAGCAACTGGCAGTATTCACGAACTGCATCATCAATCATGCCGCGCCCGCTTTCCATTGCCGAGGTAAATGCCGCCTGCGTGCCAATCGGTTGTTGCATAAAGCACTGCTCGATAACGACATCGATAATGTCCTGCTTCAGTTCTTCACAGCGGCCGAGGTCGGCATACTTCAGGCACAGGTTCTGGATATTTGGAATATTGCCCTTCAGGTGTTTGATCTGCTGCGGCAGGGCATTGATAAACAACTGGCGCAGGCCGTGGACCGTTTCTGCCTCGGCCTGTTGTTGGGTGTTGAGCAGGCGCAGCGAGACCTGTTTGCCATTTTTCACCAGCGCCGGATAAGCCGTTAATTTCAGGCCGTGCTGTTTAATCTCAAACGTCTGCCCGAGCAGGTCGATGGACTCGGCGCCGACTTCATCGCGTTCGATTTCATGTGCGGGGATCTTTTCATCGTGGGCATTCGCTTTTGTCAGCGTAATCTCACCGAGCTGGCTATCGCTACCGATCCTGTCAGCGAGCTGTTCTTTCAGTGCCGGCAGGTCACGGTCTTCCCGGAGGGTTTTGCCGTTGTGGTCGATGATGCGGAAATTCATAAACAGGTGACCATCGACGAGGTCCAGTCGCCATGCATCGTAAGGTATTTCGATACCGGTCATCTTTTTTAGCTGCTTTGTCATCGCTGTTGTCAGTGGCGAGTTTGATGCCTCCAGCGCCTCCATGCAGGCATCTGCAAAGTTCGGTGCCGGTACAAAATTCTTCCTGATCGATTTTGGTAGCGAGCGCAATAACGCGATCATTTTTTCGCGCAACATGCCGGGTA
>JAOUPA010000228.1 GCA_029880105.1 Gammaproteobacteria bacterium | reverse complement strand
CCTGGTGTTCGTTACCACGTAGTTCGCGGTAGCCTGGATACACAGGGTGTAGAAAATCGTAAGCAGGGCCGTTCTAAGTACGGTGTTAAACGCCCTAAAAAGTAATTTTTAAGGCTTATTAAGGTTTAAGAGAATGCCAAGAAGAAGAGATGTCCCGAAACGTATTATCCTTCCAGACCCCAAGTTCGGAAGTGAGAAGCTGGCCAAGTTCATCAATATGGTGATGAAAAGCGGTAAAAAAGCTGTGGCTGAACGTGTTATGTATGGCGCTCTGGATCACATCAGTGAGAAAGGAGCTAGCGATGCAATGGACGTTCTTGAAAAGGCTCTGGAAAATGTTAGCCCAATGGTTGAGGTTAAGTCTCGCCGTGTGGGTGGTGCTACCTACCAGGTACCTGTTGAAGTGCGTGCAACACGTCGTCAGGCACTGGCAATGCGCTGGATCATTGAAGCAGCCCGTAAACGTGGTGAGAAATCCATGCAGTTAAAACTGGCGGGTGAATTGATGGATGCGGCTGAGCAACGCGGTAGCGCAGTGAAGAAACGTGAAGATACGCATCGTATGGCTGAGGCAAATAAAGCCTTCGCTCATTATCGCTGGTAGTTAAGCGGATAAGACGCCGTGGCTCGCACTACGCCCATCGATAGATATCGTAATGTTGGCATTATGGCGCATATTGATGCGGGTAAAACGACAACAACTGAGCGTGTGTTGTTTTATACCGGTATCTCTCACAAGATAGGTGAAGTGCATGATGGTGCTGCCACCATGGACTGGATGGAACAGGAGCAGGAACGAGGTATTACTATTACTTCTGCTGCTACCACCTGTTTCTGGCAGGGCATGGACAAGCAGTTTGAGCAGCATCGAATCAATATTATCGATACACCGGGACACGTAGATTTTACGATTGAAGTCGAGCGTTCTTTACGTGTACTGGATGGTGCAGTTGCTGTATTTTGCGCTGTTGGTGGTGTAGAGCCTCAGTCAGAAACAGTCTGGCGCCAGGCTAATAAATATCATGTGCCACGCATGGCCTTCGTCAACAAGATGGATCGCTCCGGTGCAGACTTTATGCGCGTGGTTGAGCAGATCAGGCAGCGACTGGGTTCTAAACCTGTACCGATGCAGGTTGCGATTGGTGCTGAAGAGAAGTTTGAGGGTGTAGTTGACCTCATCAAGATGAAAGCGATTCACTGGAACCCGGATGATATGGGTGCCACATATGAAGAGCGCGATATTCCGGCTGAGCTGATGGCGGAATGTGAAAAATGGCGCGAGCATATGGTTGAGTCAGCCGCTGAAGCAACCGAAGAGCTGATGGATAAGTACCTTGAAGAAGGAGATCTGACAGCTGAAGAGATTAAGGCCGGTATTCGTCAGCAAACACTGGTTAATGAAATTGTACCGGCATTTTGTGGTTCTGCCTTCAAGAACAAGGGTGTGCAGGCCATGCTGGATGCGATTGTTGAGTATATGCCGTCACCGGTTGATGTACCTGCAATTAAGGGTGTTACTGAAGACGAAACAGAAGACGAGCGTCATTCATCAGATGAAGAGCCGTTTTCAGCGCTGGCATTCAAGATTGCTACCGACCCATTTGTGGGTAACCTGACGTTTATCCGTGTGTATTCCGGTGTGCTGAATTCAGGTGATACGGTATATAACTCGGTAAAAGGTAAAAAAGAACGTATTGGTCGTATCGTGCAGATGCATGCCAATAGCCGGGAAGAGATTAAAGAAGTTCGTGCTGGTGATATTGCCGCAGCGATCGGGCTCAAGCAGGTAACCACGGGTGATACTCTGTGTGCACCATCCAGTGTGATTATGCTTGAGCGTATGGAGTTTCCTGAGCCGGTTATTTCAGTTGCCGTGGAGCCTAGAACCAAGGCTGACCAGGAAAAAATGGGTATAGCACTGGGTAAGCTGGCCCAGGAAGATCCTTCGTTTCGTGTACATACCGACGAAGAATCAGGACAGACAATTATTTCTGGTATGGGCGAATTGCACCTGGAAATTATCGTCGACCGTATGATGCGTGAGTTTGGTGTTGAAGCCAATGTGGGTAACCCCCAGGTGGCATACCGTGAAACCATTCGTAAAGCGGTTGAGCAGGAATCCAAGTTTGTTCGTCAGTCCGGTGGTCGCGGTCAGTATGGTCATGTCTGGTTGAAGATCGAGCCAAGGCAGCCGGGTGAAGGTTACGAATTTGTAAATGAAGTTGTTGGTGGTGTGGTGCCTAAAGAATACATTCCAGCAGTGGATAAAGGTATTCAGGAGCAGATGCAAAACGGTGTTTTAGCCGGTTATCCAATTGAAGATGTTCGGGTAACTCTGTATGACGGCTCATACCATGAAGTGGATTCCAGTGAGATGGCATTTAAGATTGCCGGCTCAATGGGCTTCAGGGAAGGCGCTCAAAAAGCAGACCCGGTTTTGCTTGAGCCCATTATGAAGGTTGAGGTGGTAACACCGGAAGATTATATGGGTGACGTGATGGGTGACCTGAATCGTCGTCGAGGTCTGGTGCAGGGGATGGATGATTCACCCTCTGGCAAGCAGATTAAAGCTGAAGTACCGCTGTCGGAAATGTTTGGTTACGCAACAGATTTGCGATCAGCAACCCAGGGACGAGCAACATATTCGATGGAATTTAAAAAATACAGTGAAGCTCCTGCAACGATTGCAGAAGCGATTATTAATCGACGTAATTAATAACAGAATTACTTTTTGAGAACAGAGGTATAAAGCCGTGTCCAAGGAAAAATTTGAACGAAATAAGCCCCATGTCAATGTGGGCACAATTGGTCACGTTGACCATGGTAAAACAACACTGACAGCAGCGCTGACGAAAGTTATGGCAGAGCAGCAAGGTGGTGAAGCGCGTGCGTTTGATCAGATTGATAACGCCCCGGAAGAAAAAGCCCGTGGTATAACGATCGCGACTTCACACGTAGAATACGAGTCACCAGCGCGTCATTATGCGCACGTAGACTGCCCCGGAC
>JAOUPA010000056.1 GCA_029880105.1 Gammaproteobacteria bacterium | reverse complement strand
ATCAGCATTGGCGATTACCGCAAGGAACAGGGCGTTGAAATCTACGATGATCTAAATCGTGACTACTATCGTATCATCCTGAAGAAAAAATCGACTGGCCCCACGATTGGCGCACCTTCAGACATGAGTCTGCAGTTGTTCTTTATGGCCAGCTACGATATGGATCGTTTCCGCCGTTTCGTGATGAGTGATAGCTTTATCAAAATGTACGACCTCACTGATGCAGAATACGACAAGCTCGAAAAAGATGACGTTGAACTGATGAAATTCGGCTTCACCCTGATGAGACAGGTATTCTTTGGTGAAATGGCAATTAAAGAACGTGAAGGCGCGTGGGATAAGCGCATTGAGGAACGTCGTGAAATTCTCGAGTTTCGTCGACAGGCAGAAATTGCCGAATACCAGAGAAAGCAGGAAGAGGCGCGCAAGGCAGCGATTAATTCAGGAACCGATGAATCTGAAGACTAGTATGAGCATTTCAGTAAAAGTAGGCATTCTTTCTGATACACATGGTCATGTCGATGAACGTGTTCTCGACGTTATCGCAGATTGTGATTTTGCGATTCACGCCGGCGATATCTGCGGCGCACATGTACTCGCGCAACTGTCACCTCGTATCGATACCATCGCAGTCGCAGGTAATAATGACCACCCCGCAGTCTGGCATGAAGATGAAGCTGAAGTCGTCTCTGCCCTGCCAAAATCCACCCAGCTACAACTGCCAGGTGGCCTGATTATCATTGAACATGGTCATCGTCTAGGCAACCACCCGGACCACGATCAGTTCCGCTGGGATCACGCTGAAGCACGACTGGTAGTCTATGGGCACACGCACAAGCGTGTTGTTGATCAGACCGCTGAGCCCTGGGTAATTAACCCCGGTGCTGCCGGTAAGGTCAGGAATCACGGTGGCCCTTCTTGCCTGGTTCTACATGCCTCTGAAGCCCAGTGGCATATAGAAACAGTATTGTTCGAAGAAAGCGTCGCTGCCTGAAAAAAGTATTCAAGTCGAGTTATTGGTGAAAAACTCGACTATTCAGGCCTTGATATAGACCCAGCCATCCTTTAAACGGTCTGGAATTAAATCTCGCGCAGATTTGTCGGTATTTACCCCGGGCATAAATATAATATCAACACCCTCTTGTTTGCTTGCTTTAGCAATTGACCTCTGGCAGGCGAACAGTGTCACATGACCATCCGCTGCCATCTTCTTTATTCGCTCGATATAAGGCGATACATCTGGGCGCAGAATATTTATTCCCGTCTTATTCGTAACGATATCTAACTTCATTGGCAGATTAGCATTACGATAAGTTGCCAGTAAGTGATCAGCTTCATTTAAAGCGGCATTAACAATTTTCACATCACCCGAATCAATATGTAAGACAAAATTACGCTGCTCATGATCAACACTAGCCTGATTTGCCACGTATTGAAATGCATTCTCTGCCGAAATAATGCTGCCTGCATTTGGGCTGTACTGATAAGAACCCCAGCCCAGAAAAACACCAATAAGCAGAATTACAGATGCCGCTACAGCATTTCTATATATTGAACTGCCACGTTTATGCATGCCCTTCTCATAGCGCGATACAGGTACTTCACTATAGGCGTAACCCACTAATTCCCTAACTGCCTTTAACTGGCAGACGCGTTCACGCAAGATCTTGTCATGCAATAAGATCTGATGAATTTCATTCATATCATCGACATCTAACTCCTTGTCGATAAATAAATTTAGTCGCTCATCAGAAATATTACTTGTACTCATCACTTAACCCTTCGCAACTTCATATCAACCAGTTCATCGGAGCCAAAATCTAATAATTGCTGTTTCAATGCCTGGCGAGCCCGGTACAACCTGCTCATCACTGTTCCTATTGGAACATCAATAATTTCCGCAATTTCCGCATAACTAAAACCGGCAAAATCGGATAATGTTACCACTTCCCGTAATGACATTGGCAGCTGCTCAATTGAAGATCTTACCCGCCTGACAATCTGGGACTGCTGATAACTATCAACATGTTCTGTCTGCCCCTCATCATGCATCTCAACAAATTCAACATTTCGGCCTTTAATACGCAAATAATCTTGCCAGCAATTGAATAATATTCGGTACAACCATGTATCAATCGTACCCACATCGCGCAAGCTCGCTGCATTTTTAATCGCCTTAAAAATAGCCTCTTGAGCCAGATCATCTGCCAGAGCCGCATCATGACACCATGAGTACGCAATTCGGTATAGCTTGCTCCGCCTAGATGCAAATTCTGCTTTTAATGAAAAAGCAGCAATCCTATTTTTTACATTTAACACAAAAATACTCCTGTTTAACCATATAGACGAGCAAGCCCTGTATTTATTCACCATTATTCAAAATAAATCTGGCCACAAGACTTTTAAAAGTACCATGATGTTAAAAGTCTAAAATGACATACTGATATTACTTCTCATTTCATAATTCAGAAAATCATAATATTGTGATTTTCATAACTCCATATATCAAAATTTATCTTCAAGAATAGAAAAATAATGAATAAAGCGACGGGTATCCCGTCTTTGCCTATAGTGGCCTTATTGGCACAAAAATCTTTTAATAATTACATGTGGAGCCAAAATGAAAAATTTATATAGATCACTCCTCCTGCTAATAGGGCTTAGTTTTATAACTCCCTTGCATGCTGCTGGTGAATTCGCCGAAGAGAAGATCGTCCTGCAGATCAGCGACAATGATCCCTTTAAACAAACATTAGTTCTTAATGTTGCCAACAACCTGATCAAGCACTACGGCAAAAACAAAGTTGCTATTGAAATAGTTGCCTTCGGCCCGGGCTTACGGCTTTTATTTGCAGACAATAAAAATAGCACCCGTATCGATAGCCTTGTCTTAGATGATGTGACGTTTGCCGCCTGCGAAAACACTATCGATAGCATGACAAAACAATTAGGCCATGCACCAACACTGCATAAGTCAGCCAAACCGGTTAGTGCTGGCGTGGTTCGCATTATTGAGCTGGTCAACAATGGCTACAAACTAATCAAACCCTAAAAAAATCAAAGCATATAGCTAATGTAAATATTTTCATTACATTTGGGATACTGGAGAATTCAGAGTGATAAAAAAACATTCAAAAAATATATTAATAGCCTCGGCCATAATCGGATGCTTTGCCGCATCAACAGCACAGGCCGCTAACTGGTTAATGCTTCAGGGCACCGAAGATGGGGCTGCCGCACCTCGCGCCAAAGTATGGGGCTTTATTCAACCAACATTTATAACTACAGACGGAACACAATTACCAGTTGGCCCATTCGCGGGACAGGATCCACAGTTCAATGTTCACCAGCCCGACCTTTCCAGCGAATCCACCTTCCAGTTGCAACGCGCACGTCTCGGTGTCCGTGGGCTTGGTTTCCCACTGGATCCTGATATCAACTACTTCCTGTTAGCTGAATTCGGTAATAATGGCATTACCAACCCGGGTGGCGGTTCAGGTAGCGCGAGAATTACCGATGCCTCTATCACTTTTAACCAGATTAAAGGTGCAAGAGTACGTGTTGGCCAGATGAAGATTCCTATGAGTGAAGAAATCTACCAGGGAATTTTCACCTTCAACTATATCAACTTCACCAATATGGCCAATCAGCAATTGATTGAACGCCCATTCCAGACCGATGGTAATGCTGCCTGCAATATTGATCCAACTATCGACACAGTTACAGGGCTTCCTGTTAATCGCAGCAGCGACCAATACCTGAATTTCTGTAATGGCGACTCAGCAACACAGTTTAGGACCAGTACCGCTGCGGTTAGAGATATTGGTATCCAGATCTTTGATACCTTCAAGATGAATGACTGGGAACACAGCTATGCCATTCTTTACGGCAATGGTGGCATTTCCAAACATGATCGTGATGACAATAAAGACACCACAGTATATCTATCAACTGAAAAAGTTTTTGCGGGTGAAGGTCCACGTCGTCAGGGCATGAAATTCTATGCCTGGAGCACCAGGGGTAAGCGCACCATTTATGATTCAGCGACACTGAATGCTGGCGGTTCGCTAACAGCTGCTGAGCGTGAATATGACAGAAATCTTGCCGGTATAGGTACAACTATTCTTTCCGATAAACATCGTTTCTGGGCTGAATATAACGTATTCGATGGCATGATTTTTAACGGCTCAACAGGTGGTGCAGTACCTGGAGCTGTAAATAACGCTGGCACCGAGGTATCACAGTTCCTGCTATCCACAAAGGGTGAATCCGATGGTTACTATATTGACTACGGCTACAAGATCACACCAAAAGTAGAGCTGGACATAAGATATGATGTCTACAATCGAGTCACCAATCTTGCTGCTGCTGCGGAAAGAACCTACGAGACCACAACGTTAGGTGTTCAGTATTTCTTCAATAAGAAAACGCGCTTCACCTTCAATCATGAACTCAGAAGTCTTGAAGCACCTGGGCAGGCATCTACCGCTGGCGCCAATAAAATTGGTGATGCCATGGATGATCGCACCAGCTTGCAGGTATACATGGCATTCTAACTGAATAATAAAAATGATATGTGTAACACATAACTAATCCGGGGCTCGATAGAGCCCCTTTTTTATTACAAACAAAACGAGCTTGAGATTCTATAGATGAATACAGGGATGCAGTACAAAAAATAAATTCCACATTTACTTATTTTCTAAAAAACGGCAACGAAATAATTTACTGTAATAAACAACCAAAATTTATAGTGCCGATAAATAATCAAGCACAATCTGTCTATTGTCATTTTTTTCAAAAATATGGTTGTGACCACCCGTAACTATCTGCAACTGCTTTGGCTCTTCAGCCACCTTATACAAAGCCTCTGCATGATCAAATGAGATCATCTCATCCTGTTTACTATGTAGCAGCAGTAGAGGAATCGGTGAAAGCCGAGCAACCGAATCCAGTGGTCGATAGCTGTTATCAACCAGCAAGGACAACGGCCACTGCAGCAACCAGGTAAGCCAGCTCGTTGCGAGTACATCCTGTGTTATCTTGTGGTAATCAGAGAAAGCCTCAACTGTTACCAGTGTTTTGATCCTGTCCTTATACTGACTATGTGCGACAGCATGAATTGCCAGGCTACCTCCCATGCTATGGCCGATAACAATCAGTTTTTCATTATCATCCAACTGGGATACCGCGTAGCTTATCATTGCATCAGTATCTTCAATGACAGCATCAATCTGGGCAATACCCCCAGATTTTCCATATCCACGATAATCGAATAGATATACATCATAACCATGACTGGTCAACCAGAAAACATTAGTGAAGTGTGTAGAAATATTTTCACCATTGCCGTGAAAAAATAGTACTTTGCCGTGTGACTCACCTTTCGCCAATAACTTCCAGCCATGCAATCCTGTCTGATCATGACTCTGAATTTCAATATCATCGTAGATCACGCCAATCTGGTCGGGCGTGGCAAACTGAAAGCGCTGTGGCTGAAATAGAACACCGGTACAGGCCGACAACATCCCAGAAAGAACAACACCCAGAATTAGTTTCAGCCAGTTTATACTTGTTATTTTATTGTTCATCATCCTGATCAAATTGTCGTACATCTAGAAACTAATAAAACCAGCCAGATATGCCATAACGACAGATCTGCTGATTTTTTCGGCATTATAAAATTTCTGAATTGAATTAGTGATTCTCTACTAATTTAAACGCCATTTTTCCAGGTTATGTTTGCTCGGATTATATCGGCCGCTGGTCTCCAACTCAAAAATCTCCATCAAATAGGCATCTTTTAATTTCGAAGACAGGCTCAATCCGTCCGTAAAGGGCAAGGTACCCGCTTTCTTGATAACCTCGGCCGCTTCACGACTTCTTGCATACTCAACAAAATCACCAATATCCGGATCTTTCAACGACTCTTTCATCAGGGTTAAGATCAAAATACGATAAATTGGATACTTGCCTGCAGCCAGGTTATTTATTGTACTGTCGTAACCGTTCAGACTCAGTAGCTTCAGGCCATCGCGTTTATTGGCACTACTGAAACCACTGACAGCAATCCCGTTAACATCTTCTGCCACAGCCTTTTCGATCTCACCACTGGACTTTTTTACTGCCGCCGTTTGTACAAAATTCTCATGCGTATTATCAAACAGCGTCTGGCGCAGGCTACGGCCTACTCCACTAAGCCTTCCCTGTCGAATATAGAGATTAAACTTGCCTTTTTTCCCCTGATTGTCTTTCAGCTGCGACCAGTCAGTAATCTTGCCTGTTAAAATATCCTTAAGTTCATCAAGCTGCAGATCGTTTATGGGATTATCCTTGTGCAAGATCACAACCAGCGCATCCCAGCCCATGGGGATAAGCAGACTGTCTTTCTCCTGCTCTACACCCTGCTCATCATCGCTACCAACGATGCCTGCATCAGATCCCAGCAATGGCAAACGACACATACCGCCCATATGTGCATCGCCCTTGACAACATCTCGAATACCCTTGGTCGCACCTCCACCTGACAGTGCAAAGGTAACCTGGTGCTGCTTGCCGTAAACATTGGCCAGCTCCTTCATGAAGCCCTGTTTACTGATACCACAACCCGTCCAGGTGATGGTCTTACGGCAATTTTCCTTACAGCCAAGCAGATCGGTACTGCCATAAGCCATTGAAACTAAAAGATTTAAAAAAGAACCAGCGATAATCGCAAAAATACCTTTATTCATAAACAATTCATCCTCGAAGAGCAGCTAACAGAACAGCAACACTAGCCACTAATAAAACAAAATTGGCCAGATTATACCGTATTCCATGTAAAAATTATGGATATATTACCAACCTGATAGCTGCCATGGGATAATAACAATCCCAAAAACCTACTTGCAACCATAGACGCTATTATCATATGATCGGGACTCGTTATAAAAAAGACTATCCTCAAACGGAGATCAATAATGAAAAAGACGATTATGAGTATTGCACTGTTAGGCCTTTCATCATCTGCCATGGCTGAAGCCCCAGGTGGCCCAGGTTGCGGATGGGGTAACCTGTTATTTGACGGCCAAGCAGGTTTTGCACCACATTTTCTTGCCACAACCACTAACGGCACTTCCGGTAATGCAACTTTCGGTATGACTACAGGCACCAATGGCTGTTCCGTTGACGGTAAGCTAACATACGGCGGCAAGTCACTGCTCGGTTCTATTATGGGTGAATTCTCTGAAGATGTTGCTCGTGGCGAAGGTGAAGCCCTGAATGCAGTTGCAGTAATGTATGGTGTTGAACAGCAGGATCGCGCTGCTTTTGCTGCTGCTATGCACTCTAACTTCAACAGCCTGTTCCCAAGCGAAGACGTAACTGCTGATGAAGTAATGGCTTCCATGAATGAAATCATGAAAGCCGATGCCCGCCTTGCAAAATACGTGGCTTAATTACTAGCTAGTTAGTAATAAATAAAAGCCCCGTCTCTCTGGAGTCGGGGCTTTTTTTGAAAGATCTTTCTATTAAACACACCTAAAGTTGCTTCACCATGCAGTTCGTTTGCACAAAAAACCTGCATCACAATATCATTTTAGTTTTATCACTGTGTGTTTTATTCGCCCCTGCTCCGTCATGGGCTGATAGCAGTACTAATTACATAACATCATTACAACAGGGCGCCATCGAACAGGAACTCTGGCGAGAGCAGGAATGGATTAACTTCCTGCATTATGACGTACTTGATAAAAATAATGACGAATACCTCAGCCAAGTTGATGATGATCGTTTTTTTAATGCTCCTGATGGAAAAACAAACTCAAAAGCCGAACTACTCGATACCCTGTCTGCATTTTTTCAAACCGAAATAAATGATGATACACACGCCCAATGTCGTTTTGTCGCTCGCCTTGAGTGGTTAAGTAAAAAACTAGAAATCGATAAAAACAGGTTACCCATAAAAAACTGTGCCGCGTATAAGGAATGGCGTGAACAGGTCAATGCTGACCATGTAACCATGGTCTTTCCGGCTTATCATCTCAATAGCCCTTCTTCAATGTTTGGTCATACACTCCTGAGGATGGATAAAAAATTTGGAGAAAACAAATCCGAATGGCTATCTTATGCTGTCAACTTTGGAGCAGAAACCAATACAGATGACAACTCATTATTTTATGCCTTCAAAGGATTAGCCGGTGGTTACCCTGGCGTTTTCATCGTTACCCCCTATTTTAAAAAAATCCAGGAATACAATCGCATTGAAAACAGGGATATCTGGGAGTACCCACTCAACCTGACCGCTGAAGAAACCCACCGGATGCTGGAGCACCTGTGGGAGCTCAAAGAGATGAATTTTGATTATTTCTTCTTCGATGAAAACTGTTCTTACCGTTTACTGGAATTGCTGGAAGTAGCACGCCCTGGCATTGAACTCACTGATGACTTTAGTTTGACCGCGATACCGGTCGACACTGTAAGGGCAATCGAACGCGCACACCTGATTAAATCTGTTGAGTACCGCCCTTCGCAGGCTACGGAGCTACAGCACTTGATCGATGATATGAGCGATGAAGAACAGGAGATTACATTAGATCTGGCTGAAGATATAACAATAAGCGAATCTGATCGCTTTAAAAATCTCCCACCTGAAAAACAGTATCTGATCACCGATGCTGCCTATAAATACATTCGATACCAGCAGACAGGACAGGAACGCGATCCGGCTCAGGCCAAACATAGCTATGAACTACTCAAACAGATCAATATCTATCCAAAAACTGAACCACGTGAATACAGTGTGCCCACTGCACCCGAGGTAAGCCATGAAAGTCGTCGTTTTTCTGTTAGTGCAGGCGAACGTCTAAAGCTAGCTTACGCCGAACTGAGTTACAAATTCTCTTTTCATGATCTGGAAGATAATGAACACGGATTTCTGCGTGGTGCACAAATCAATCTTGGCAATATCCAGGTCAGATCGAATCGTAAAGGCACAAAAATTCATCAATTTGACCTGGTTGATATTTTTTCAATCACGCCGCGTACCGATTTTTTTAAACCACTCTCGTGGCGTGTTTATACCGGCCTGGAAAGACAACCCACTGGATTAGAAGATCAGCTGGTTGCGCATGTCACTGGTGGCGCTGGTGTCTCTTATGAACTTTGGCAGGATAGCCAGGTTTATGCACTGGCTATATTACGCCTGGAACATAATAACGATATGAACAACAGCATTGAACCAGGCGCTGGCTTGCTCACGGGCCTGTTGCATCATTTTGGAACGAGTACCGCACACATTGAATTAAGTGGCGAGCAATTTAAAGACGATATTTATCGCGTTAGAAGTTCATACAAACATAATTTTGTTATCAGCACGAACCACTCTTTAAAGCTGACCGCTAGACGTGAATGGCATTCTTCGATCAGGTTTTCTGAAATAGCTTTAAGCTATCAATATTATTTCTAACAAAACGATAGATAACTAACCGTATCGCCTTTTTTAATCGCTTTATCAACAGGCACCTCAACCAGCCCATCCGCCCAGCTCACTGAGCTCAGCACACCTGACCCCTGATGCGGGAACAGCCTGGCAACCACTGCCGCAGCATCTTGCTCAATTCGAACCCGCAAATATTCCTGCCTTTTCACACTCGGCCAGTCAAAATCAGCGATAACGGTCGTCTTTATCGGAAGATACTTATTGGCACCCTGCATTTTCTGAATCAGGGGTTTTGCAAACAGTAAAAACGTCACAAAAGTCGACACTGGATTACCGGGCAGGCCCATAAACAGGGCATTACCTACCTTACCGTAAGCAACTGGTTTACCCGGTTTCATGGCAATACGCCACATGGTTAGCTCACCCAGCTGCTGCAGGGCTATGCGGACATAATCCTCTTCACCAACAGAGACGCCACCACTGGTAATGACCAGGTCTGCCTGCGACGCAGCCCTGCGTAAAACATCGACGGTAGCTTCCAGTGTATCCGGCACAATGCCCAGATCAATAACTTCACAACCTGTCTGCTGTAATAGACCCTTGATGGTGTATTTATTGGAATTGTAGATCTGGCCTTCACCCAGTGTATTACCCGGCTCGACAATTTCATCACCGGTAAAAAAGGTCGCCACTTTTAATTTCCTTTTCACGGATACCTCAGCCATCCCCACCGAAGCCAGCAGACCCAGCTCCTGCGGCCTGAGTTGATGTCCCACTTTAAGCACGACACCGCCCTTCTTAATATCTTCGCCAGCACAACGAACATTCTGCCCCGGGTGTACTGGCCGATTTATAGTTACCTCTTCAGCACCAGCATCACAATGCTCCTGCATGACCACGGCATCGGCACCCGGTGGTATTGGCGCACCGGTAAAGATTCTTGCCGCTGTGCCCGCCTCAAGCTGGCTACCCACCTGCCCTGCGGGTATTCGCTGCGCAACAATCAGCTGCGCTCCTGCTTCACGACAATCAGCACTACGCACCGCGTAGCCATCCATTGCGCTGTTGTCATAACCAGGCACATTGATACTGGAACAGACATCCTCGGCCAGAATACGGCCCAGTGCCTGTTCAATGCCTACCGTTTCAGGTTGCTCAACTGGCACACCTGATTCAAGAATACGATTAACCGCCTCATCAACCGAAATTAATGACGGTGATGCACAACAATCTTCAGACACAGTAATACCTATATTTTTAGTGGTTATTTTTCAAGCAGGCGCGGCATCAGCTCGACCATATTGCATGGGCCGTTACGGTAATCCAGCTGTGGGCCAATAACCTTGTCCCAGCCAGTGCGACAGGCGCCGGTGGAGCCGGGCAGACAGAAAACAAATGTACCGTTGGCGACACCACCCAGTGCACGCGAAGCAACCGTCGATGTACCAATTTCATCATAAGAAACCAGGCGGAACAGCTCACCAATACCAGTAATTTCCTTATCCAGCAAGGGCATCACGGCTTCTGGCGTAATATCTCGCCCAGTCAGGCCTGT
>JAOUPA010000055.1 GCA_029880105.1 Gammaproteobacteria bacterium | reverse complement strand
AGTGTTGCCAGCCACGCGAGCAGTGCCGGGAAGGGCAGGCCCAGCCCCCAGTCAGCATTGCCAAACCAGTTAATGGTGCTTTCCATGTCGGCCAGTTTTTTTGTGCCCGCCATCCAGAAGATTGGTACCAGGTACAAACGCAAGGCCAGTGGTGCCAGGAAATCAGCGGCACGTGTTTTGTTCAGTAAGCTTTGTGCCTGGCAGCCTAATGATAAAAGTTTTTCCATGGTCAATCTCGTTTGTGCAAGGGATAAAAAAACCCCGATGAGCAGGCTCCCGGGGTTTTTTGTCTAAGTCAGGACAGTGGCTTAACCTTTACCGCCACACTTACCTTCGCCGCATTTACCTTCCATAGGCTTGGCTCCTTCTTTTTCCTTTTGACCTTCGCCGCATTTACCTTCGCCACACTTGCCTTCTTTTTCTTTAACCTCTTTTTTGCCTTCGCCACACTTACCTTCTTCTTCCTTCTTGTTGGCACCACACTTGCCTTCAGCAAGCTGCATGTAGCCGCTTTCCAGGTTCTGCATACCAAATGGGTTCTCATCGGCATTAGCGATCGGGCTGGCTGCCATTGATGCCGCAAAGGTGGCACCCATAGCGATAGATACTGATTTCTTTAAAGTAGACATTATTGTTTTTTCTCCTGGTTATTAAGCCACCAAAGTAAGGCGGCTGACTGAGTTTATATTGCTAGCGATGATAAAGACAAGCATTTACAAATGAAGTTCGCTATCAATTGATAATATTTTGAATGAATCTAAATTACACCGGTGCAGATGAGGTAATGTAGTACGGTATTGGGTGTATATTTAAAATATATCTTTGAGTGGTGTGCTTATGGCTGGTCAGACCTCACAGGGTGAGAAACATATCGATCCGGTTTGCGGCATGGATGTATCGGTAAGCAGTGATCACCATTATGTCTACCAGGGAGTGGATTATTTTTTCTGTTGTGCCGGCTGCCAGCAGAAGTTTGTCCAGCACCCCGAACAGTACCTGAAACCCCAGACTGTGAAAAAAAGCGCTGCTAATGATAGCGCTATCTACACCTGCCCGATGCACCCCGAAGTCGAGCAGATTGGCCCCGGTAGTTGCCCCAAATGCGGCATGGAGTTAGAGGCCAAAACCATCACCCTGGAAGAAAATAACGATGAATTGATCGATATGACGCACCGTTTCTGGTTTAGCGTGGTTCTGGCCTTGCCTGTTTTTGCCCTCGCCATGCTTACTGATATGGTACCGATGTTACTGCCAGCATCCCTCTCGATGAAAACCATTCAGTGGCTGGAATTTTTACTGGCAACGCCGGTAGTACTACTGGCGGGCTGGCCGTTTTTTGTCCGTGCCGCACAATCGCTGGTTAGCTGGAACCTGAATATGTTTACCCTGATTGGGTTAGGTGTTTCAGTTGCATGGAGCTATAGCGTAGTCGCACTGTTATTTCCGGGGCTGTTTCCCGCCAGCATGCAAAACCATGCCGGTCTAGTTGCGGTGTATTTTGAAGCCGCTGCTGTGATTACCACGCTGGTGTTGTTCGGCCAGGTACTGGAACTGCGTGCCCGTAGCCAGACTAATAGCGCGATAAAACTGCTGCTCGGGCTGGCACCAAAGACAGCACGCATCGTACGCGATGACGGTATTGAAGAAGATATTGCACTGGAGAAGGTCGTTGTCGGCAACCGCCTGCGCGTCAGGCCGGGGGAGAAAATCCCAGTCGATGGTGAAGTTATCGAGGGCCGAAGCGTGGTTGATGAATCCATGGTCACCGGTGAGCCTATGCCGGTAGAAAAGGCCATTGCCGATAAGGTCATCGGCTCGACCATCAACGGCACCGGCAGTTTATTGATGCGTGCCGAAAGAATCGGATCAGATACCCTGCTGTCGCAAATTGTACAGATGGTCAGCGAGGCGCAACGCTCGCGTGCACCCATCCAGAAACTCGCCGACATCGTCGCCGGTTATTTTGTACCTGCGGTGGTCGTGGTTGCGCTGATCACATTTATTGCATGGTGGGCCTTCGGGCCAGAACCCAGGCTGGCCTATGCCGTGGTCAATGCGGTGGCAGTACTGATTATTGCCTGTCCCTGCGCGCTTGGTCTGGCCACACCAATGTCGATCATGGTCGGCACCGGCAAGGGTGCGAGCGTGGGCGTGTTGGTCAAAAATGCCGAGGTGCTTGAGATCATGGAAAAAGTGGATGTGCTGATAGTCGATAAAACCGGCACCCTGACTGAAGGCAGGCCGAAGCTGGTTTATATCGAAACGCTACCAGGTTTTGACAGGAACGAGGTGCTGGCGCTGGCGGCTAGTCTGGAGCAGGCCAGTGAACACCCGCTGGCTGAAGCCATTGTTATGGGGGCACATGAGCGTGGTACCAGCTTACATAATGTCGATGCCTTTGAATCGGTTACCGGTAAGGGTGTGGTCGGTGTGGTCAATAATCACGAACTGGTGCTTGGCAATAACCAGCTGATGCAATCCATGAATATTAATGTCGATGCGCTGACCGAAAAGGCCGAAGCCGGTCGTGCACAGGGACAGACGGTTATGCTGGTCGCCGTCGATGGCAAGGCTGCAGGCCTGATCGGTGTTGCCGACCCCATCAAGCCATCGACTGAGCAGGCTATTCACCAGCTGCACCAAGAAGGCGTGCAGGTAGTCATGCTCACCGGTGACAGCAAAAGCACCGCGCAGGTGGTAGCCAAACAGCTCGGCATCAGCCATGTCGAGGCCGAGGTGTTGCCCGAGCAGAAAGCAAAGGTTGTGAAACAGCTACAGGCATTGAATAAAATCGTCGCCATGGCCGGTGACGGCATTAACGATGCACCCGCGTTAGCACAGGCCGATGTTGGTATCGCCATGGGTACCGGCACCGATATTGCCATGGAGTCGGCCGGAATAACGCTAGTGAAGGGCGATTTGCGCAGCATTGTTCGTGCAATACGCCTGAGTCGTGCAGTGATGCGCAACATTCGGCAGAACCTGTTTTTTGCCTTTGTCTACAACTCGGCAGGTGTTCCCATTGCTGCCGGGGCCTTGTATCCGCTGTTTGGTTTATTGCTGTCGCCGATGTTGGCTGCCGTGGCAATGAGCTTCAGCTCGGTCTCGGTGATTGTTAATTCTTTAAGATTGAGACGTATTGATTTGTGATTAATATCTTTGTCTTCGCTAGACTAAGGGAAGGCATATACAGCCACACCCAAAATAGACGCCCTGTGTAGTGTAAATATTAGTGTCACTAAGGCCATGAATACAGGCTCATTTTTTACTAAACTTTACATATTTGATGTTGCTAATATAGGAGTGAGTGCTGCTAAGTAACTGTTTTTATATACATGGTCTATAATTTAAGGGTATTTGGTGTGATTCTTGCAGATAAAACGGTATGATATTGATTTGAATAATAATAATAAAAAACAAAGGAGGATATGGGTATGGTGTTAGAAATTGATGATTATGTTTATAAAGGTGTTGAGCGCCGTAGTGGTGATGATCGACGTGTACGTATAGACCAGCGTTCTAGTGTACGTTTTGATGAGAAAGGAGGCGACCGCCGTGATGACTCTGGCAGGCGTAGCACTGATGTAAACCTGGAAATGTGGGAATAGTCGATTAGCGTTGAATAATAAAAAGCAGATTACATTTAATCATTGCTTTAGTTGATTCAATGGTGGCGTGGTATTGCTTAATACGATTAAGCAAGGCCTGTCTGTCTCTATTCTGACATGTCTTTTCCTCGATATTTTTCATACCCACCATTTGCTGATTCGTTGTAGTTCATCATAAAGACTTTTCCTCGCTTGCCTGTGTGACTCCGGTTAGAATAAAAACTATTGCCCGAAAAATTAATCGACTCTGATTTCGATTAATTTTTTTCATGGCCGGATTAATGACTGCTACAAGCAGGAGAATATGATGAAAAAGATGACGTTAGTTTTATTTTGTTGCAGTGCCCTTTTGTATGCCTGCGATAGCTCAAATAATGGAGCCAATAAAAACACGACTGATACAAACAACAAAACTGCTGTTACAGTAGAGTCAGCGAAGGAGTCATCTAATGGAGCGGTTGCCGAGGTTGCACCTGTTGTCAGGGAAACCATATCAGCCGAGGTCAAAAAAGCCGATAATATGGTTGCTTCGACAGGTGCGGATGATAGTAACCAGGGTGAGTCGATTTATAAAACTAAATGTATTGCCTGCCATGGCTCAGGGGTTGCTGGTGCACCTAAGCTAGGTGACAAGGCTGCATGGGCGCCACGCATTGCCCAGGGTATTACAGTTTTAACCCAGAACGCCATTGGCGGCTTTAAAGGCAATGCAGGGATAATGCCACCAAAGGGTGGTTTTGCCAGTCTTAGTGACGAGGAGATATCAACGACTGTTGAGTATATGGTTTCACAGTCGCAGTAAATATTGCGTTTAGATTTTAAATTCCAGGTCAGGGTAAAAATCTGGGTGCATAGTTTGAGCAAACGTGACCTGTTCTTATTTTGTGAGGCGCAATGACATGAGAAAGGCAGGACGGCACGTCCGGTTCAAACGATTTGTGACCGATGTATATACGCATACACCGCTTATCAATATGGTGTTGTTGTTAGTGGTGCTATGGCTGTTGTTTTCCGCGGGTGTGTACTGGCTGGAGCAGGAGGTTACAGGCGCCTCTATTGTGAGCTATGGTGACGCCCTGTACTGGGGAGTTGCGGCATTTTCTACGGCAGGCATTGCAGATACGCCGATATCCAGTATGGCCAAGGCCGTGGGCGGCCTGTGGATTGTCATCGGCTCAATGTTATTTTTCGGTACTATTGTCGCCACCGTGACGACCTATTTCATGCGGCCAATGCAGCGCCCGCATAAGAAAATCATCGAGACTGTTGAGTATAATCTTGAGCAGCTCGATGACCTGACAGTTGATGAACTTGACCTGCTCAAGGAGACCATTGATACCCTTATCGAACATGTTGAGAGCCTGAAGGTGAAACAGGTGAAAAAGGCTGAGTGAGATAAAAGTAAACCCTCCTGATTTTTTTAGTCGACGTTATCTTTGTCAGTTCGCTTAGCTGTGTATTGCATGTAACTGTCAATTTTTTCAATGCATATTTTTGTAGCGGGCTTTGATTTAAATTTGAATGCAATTGAATCACTATCCTGATTGATTTCCAGTGATTCCAGCTTTTTATATTCCTCGGTCGGGCAGCTGCACCAGCCCTGCTGGCATTCAGAAAATGCCTGTAAAAGTTTTTTCTTTTTGTCCCCAGTGTCGGAGATGTTTATTGAAAGAGAGTCTTTATTTTCCTGATTTTGTATTTCATTATTTGGTGACTAACGTTTTGCTAAGGGGCGCGTAGCCGCATCGCGGCGAAGCGTCCCAGTGAGCGACAGCGAACGCCTTGAGCTAATTATTAGGTGCTTCATGCTTATCAATTAAAATCAATGTGTCTAGTGCCTTCAGCACACCAACGCCAAACTCCAATACCCAGCGAGCTGCTTCAGGAGCCACCTCAGCCCCATGCGCAGCTCGATTTCCAAGACCTATTAGATCAGAGAGGCCGCTAGCTACATTTGGAGTGAGAATTTCATTTTCTCTTAATATATTGATTACTCTAGGAAGTGGTGTTCTTGATAGACTAAGCCCATTCACTTTGGAAAGTTCTAACAGTCTTTTTTCGACCTCAATACGAAACCCCACCATCATTAGATTTGGATCTCGACCACCAATCTCCCTAAGTAATTGAACTTGGTTATCTAGATCTGCCTCAGAGTTTATATTTTGATTATTGATGGGTTGACTTAGCTTAGTGCCTTCAATTACAAGCTCAGCAGCGCCCTTCACATCATTTAATTCAATTTTTACGCCACCAGGAAGTTCCATGGACTTCAAGTGAGGCAGTAGCCATGGAATAGCCGCCAACACAACAAGAGAAATCGTAATGGCATCAATTCCTAGGTTGGGCCAAATCAAATGCGCTAGAGCGAGAGCAATCGAAGTCACAGATAATATTATTTTAAATGTCATGGACTGCACCCAGAGCCCCTCCTTTTAGACACCTTAGTGGTGTTGTTCGCTTTTTCACTCTAAGCAATATCAACGAGATAGCAAATAGCATGGAGAACAGTACACCTTGATGCCAAAGTGCTGTTTCTGTAAGTTTTGATTGTTGAGTCCATCCATCGCTATCCTTCAGATGTGAGCCTGATGTGTTTTGGTTTTAGCACAGCTTTTTGTGACATGCAAAGCTAAAATATAGGTCATGCCTAAAACAATTATCCGAGCGCTCATTTCCAGAATACTGTTTGTCACTGCTGCCGGCTGTTCAGTGCAGGCGGTAGCGCAGGACATTATCTGGGAACTCGGTGCCGGTGCCGCCAACTTCAGCCTCGATCTCTACCCCGGCTCGGCGAGCAAAAAGCACTACCTTGTGCCCCTGCCGTATTTCACGTTGATCTCGACAAAGATAGAGATCGACCGCGGTATCCGGGGTTTCCTGTTCAAGTCCGACACGGTGCTGCTCGACGTCAGCGCCGATTTTGGTATCCCGGTTGATAGCGATGACAGCGCCGTGCGCAAGGGTATGCCCAACCTTGATGCTGTACTGCAACTGGGTCCTTCGCTGGAGGTGTTATTGCACAGGTCGGAGTCGGGGCATTCCAATATTCGCTTCGAGCTGCCGCTGCGCGCGGCCATAGCCAGTGATATCAAGAATACGAGCAACGAGGGCTGGTTGCTGGAGCCGCGCCTGACCTTTGAGAAAAAACGCCTACACAAGGCCGGGCTGTCGACGCGGCTGATGCTCGGACTGAAATATGCAACGCGCGACTACAATGCCTACTACTACGATGTCGCACCGATGTATGCGACACCAGAACGCCCGGTCTATGCCAGTGATAAAGGTTACGGTGGTGCATTTGTTTCACTGCAGGCCGGTTGGCGCGAGGGCAACTGGGTGTGGTGGACACTGCTGCAGTACCAGAGCCTGAGTGGCGCAGTGTACGAAGACAGCCCGCTGGTCGAGGAGAAGGATTATTACCTGTTCGGTGTTGGTTTTGCCTGGATATTTGCGCAGAGCCTGTAAATTCGTTGAGTTAGCCTATTTTCCTAGCTTAAGTTTTTAAGGCACTCCAGGTAGGCGGTTTCATCCGGCATACGGTTATTACGTTGTGCTAACCACAATGCTTCGCCAAGACATTCCATCATCGCATGTTCAGCATCGTGGGTGGATCCCTGCTTCATGATAATAGACTGGTACACCGCTTTAATGCCTGTAGGACGATCAGTACTGATCTGCTCGTGCAGCGCAATGTGCATGCTCATATGAAGGAAGGGGTTGGTCTCGCCCTGTTCAGGTGTGTAGTCTTTATAGAGTGCTGCTTCGTTTTCAAGTAGCGCATGATACTCAGGATGTAATTCAATGATGTGTGCGATGATAGTTTGCATGGCATCCATCGGGGTTTTATCTCTGTGCGCTTTCCAGCAATCGAAAAAAACTTTGCGCATCTGGTTGCGGTCCTGATTAAACATCATTCTGTTTTTTCCTTATATTCACACAGGTCTTCAATCACGCACGAGCCACAACGAGGTTTGCGTGCAATGCAGGTATAACGTCCGTGCAAGATTAACCAGTGGTGGGCATCCTGCAAAAATTCTCTGGGTACAAATTTCATCAGTTTTTTTTCAACTTCCAGGACATTTTTACCGGGTGCAATTTTCGTGCGATTGGAGACACGGAATATGTGTGTATCAACAGCAATCGTTGGATGACCAAAAGCGGTGTTGCGCACGACATTGGCAGTCTTACGACCAACGCCAGGCAGAGTCTCAAGCTGCTTCTGTTGATGAGGGACTTCGCTGTTGTATTCATCAATCAATATTTTGCAGGTCTTGATGATGTTGGTCGCCTTGGTGTTAAACAGACCGATTGTGCGGATGTATTTTTTTAAGCCTGCTTCGCCGAGCTTGAGAATTTTTTCTGGTGTATTGGCGACAGGATACAGTTTATCGGTGGCCTTGTTGACGCTGACATCGGTAGCCTGTGCAGATAGAATGACAGCAATCAATAATTCAAAGGGTGTCGAATAATTTAATTCGGTGGTTGGTTCTGGATTATTGTCTTTGAGTCGAGAAAATATCTTAAAGCGTTTCTGTGCATTCATGCTAATTAAATCTTGTTGTCTCGCTTTTTATTGCACGACGCTTTCAGCGGGTTTGACAGGTGCTGCAACCACGACCACTTTCTTTTTCTGGTAACGATCAATGCTGTTTTTGAGTGCAATCAAAATTCCTAGGCCGATAAAGGCACCGGGTGGCAATATGGCGAGTAAAAAGCCGGGGTAGTCATTGATCACTGTTAGCTCAAGACCTTCGGCCGCGGCGCCAAACATTAGATGCGAATTGGCAAACAGCGTACCCTGGCCAATGATCTCACGGATACTGCCCAGTAGTACCAGTACCAGCATAAAACCAAACCCCATCATGAAGCCATCGAGCGCGGAATCAAGGACGCGATTGCGTGAGGCGAAGGCCTCGGCGCGAGCGATGATGGAGCAGTTGGTGACGATCAGCGGAATAAAAATGCCCAGTATTAGAAATAGTTCATGAAACCAGGCATTCATAATCAGTTCGATAGTGGTGACGATAGAGGCGATGATTAGAACGAAAATGGGAATACGTACTTCGGGGCGGGTCCATTCACGAATAAATGAGACGAAGCTATTGGATAATACCAAGGTGATCAGTGTCGCCAGACCTAAACCAAGGCCGTTGATAAAACTTGAGGTTACAGCCAGCAGTGGACAAAGCCCGAGTAATTGTACCAGTGCAACATTATTTGACCACAGACCGTTTTTAATGATGGTTTGTTGTTCGCTATTCATGTTTTATGGCTTCGCTTTTAGAACTAGGATCCTCTTTAGTTTTATCCTTGGCAAATAGTTTAGTTTTATTTGCTTGAAAGTATAACAGAGCCGAGTGCACTGCATTCACCACGGCACGAGGGGTTATGGTCGCACCGGTAAACTGATCGAATTCTCCACCGTCACGCTTTACCTTCCATTGTTTGCTGGTGTGCGTACTCAATGATTTTCCCTTGAAGCCAAGAATCCAGTCGGAGCGCCTATCTTCGATGGCATCGCCGAGCCCGGGTGTTTCTCGATGTTTGACTACGCGTACGCCGGCCAGGCTGCCATCGTTAAAAATACCAACCAGCAGATAAATAGAGCCATTGTAACCATTAGGAGCGATGGCAGGAAAAACGACAGCGATATCCCTGTCCTGCAGGCGAGCCCTGTAGGCAGTTGCAACTTCATTGGTGCCAAGCAGGTGATCAGCGGGTATCTCGATAGTGTCTGAGAGTAAATTGTTATCGTAACTGGAAGCAGGCAAGATATTATTGAGTTGCTTCAGCAGGGCTATCTGCTCATTGTATTTGATGGTTTCGTATGTGCCGTCATAAGTCAGCCCAACTACGGCTGCGCCAATAGTGGCAAACAGCATGAGTAACAGGGCAGTGGTGGTGACTTGCTTATGGATGTTCATTAGTCTGATTCTGCCTGACCATAAGTTCGTGGTTGCGTGTAATAGTCAAGTAACGGTACGGCGATGTTCATCAGTACAACGGCAAAGGCCAGTCCGTCCGGATAACCGCCCCAGGTCCTGATGACATAGGCGATGGCCGCGATGCCAGCACCGTAAATCCAGCGTCCTCGGGGTGTGGTACAGGCCGATACCGGGTCGGTAGCGATGAAGAAGGCGCACAGCATGGTGCCGCCGCTAAACAGGTGAAAAATAGCCGATGGGTAAGTGGCATAATCGCTGACCGCAAAGAAATTGGCAATTAGCAGTAGTGTGATTAAAAAAGAAACCGGGATTCGCCAGTCGATGACTTTCTTTTTAATCATCCAGAGCCCACCCGCCAGAAACATCAGGTTAAGCCATTGCCAGCCAACACCACTGAGGCCACTGAACAGTGCACCGTAAATTTTGTGTTGGCGCGTACTTTCGATATCGTTCTCAAGACCTATCTGGGTTTTCAGTGTATCCATGGGCGTGGCCATGGTGATGCTGTCGATATTGGTGTTGTCAGGTAAAGCGCCTGAAAAAATAACATTGAAGGTGTCGCTAAAACTTAGCCAGCTTTCGCTAACGCCGAGTGGAGGTGTCCAGTATGTCATTTCTCGCGGGAATGAAATCATGACGACGATATAGCCGACCATCGCCGGGTTGAATAAATTAAAACCGAGGCCGCCATAGAGCTGTTTGGCCATGACGATAGCAAAAATTGAAGCAATGACAGTTAGCCACCAGGGTACCAGTGGCGGCAGGGCCAGGGCCAGCAGACAGGCGGTGATTAATGCGCTACCGTCCTTGATGACGGCCTCAACCGGGCGTGCCCTGAGTTTTAGAACGACTGCCTCGCTCAACAGGCAAACGGTTGCTGTAATCACTAAGTTAATGAGTACGCCCCAGCCAAAGAAATAAATGGCAGCTATCGTGCCTGGAATCAGTGCATAGAGCACCTGATACATGATTGAGTGCACGGTATTCTGTGCACTAACCAGCGGGGCATTAACATTTTTAAATAACATGATTGTACCTGCCTGTCTGCCCAGTTTTGGATAAGCTGAAAATCAGTGAGATAAATGGCATATTTGAGTGCCCCCTAGTCATCGTGCTTCTGCTTTTGAGCTTTGCGGCGTTGATCCACTTCATCGATTAAACGTTGCTGCTCGGCGCTCAGATTCTCGGTGTTTTTGGGTGTAATCTCCTGCGTTTCTTTCTTCTTTTTAACACGCGCCAGTGCTTCAGCGATGGCTGCTTTCTTTTTGTCTATTTCACTTTCAGCCGGTTCGCCTTTTTTTACATTAAGCATTTCGCGTTTTGCACGTAGCTTATCTTCTCGCTCCTGTTTCTGACGTTCCAGTCGTTGCTGACGTGCTTCATGACGCTCACGAGCGATGTTGGATTTCTTGCGTTCGTCT
>JAOUPA010000054.1 GCA_029880105.1 Gammaproteobacteria bacterium | reverse complement strand
ATGGCTATTCCTGTAGTTCACGCAGATATTTGAATAATTTGCGCGCAGACACGGGTGGTTTTTCTGTCTGTTGCTCACGTCTGGCCTGACGTGCTAGCTGATTGATATGCTGGCGATCTACATCTGGATGTGCCTCGATAATTTCATCCAGTGCCGCTTTGTCATCATCGAGTAAGCGATCTCGCCATCGTTCCAGTTTCCTGAATTCGGCAGTATTGGTGTCGTGTCGATGCTGGATTTTTTCGAGTTGCTTTTTGATTGAATCACTGTCGAGCTGGCGCATGATTTTACCAATGTATTGACGCTGGCGTTTTAACCCGGTTCTGGATTTTATTTTTTGTGCGGTACGTACAGCCTCATCAAGGTCCTCGGGAAGATCCATGCTATCAAGTTCGGCCTGTTTGAGCCCGATGAGCTCTTCTCCCATTTTTTGCATGGCATCGCAGTCACGCTTGATTTGCGATTTACTGGGCAGCAATTCATCGTCAAATTCTTCTTCGAACTTCACAGGTCTTCGAGCTCCTCGGTGTTAGTGGTTGCCGGTTGAAAATTTTTATCTTCGTCTGCCGGGAAAATGGCTTGATTGAGTGTCATTGTGAGTTCTATTTTTCCATTTCGCCACTTTTCAATTTTTACCGGTAAATTATTTAGTTCTGGAGCCAGCCAGAAATAAATGGGGTTTTTATTTTTGCCAGGATCGCGCTCAACCTTGATGGTTTGAATTATGTTACCGTTTATCTCGATTTTTTCGGTGTTGTGTGTAATAAATGTATGTTTTCTTAATTTTCCCTTTACCATCATGGTTATTTTCTGAGGGGAAGAGCCTTCTTTGGTATTGAGCATTAAGGGAATCTGGTAAGTGCAGGTATCCCACACAGGCTTATTTGTTTTTAGATTGAATTTCTTTCCACTAGCTATACCTTCAACGTTACCCAGTAGTTTGTTTTCCGACTGGACCCAGTCAATTTTTAGCTGGATATCACGATTTTTATTGTCGGGTGATTTTTGTTTGTAGCTGAACTCTGTTAATAATAGCAGGTCGCCCTGTACTGAAAGAAAACTGTTTTCATCTAGCTCGTCATTACGAAATAGTGCAGCAAAACCAGCGGCTTCGGTATGTTGAAGCATGCGAATACCATTGTTTTCATATTTAAGTGAGTAGTTACTTTTTGCTGCTAATATGCCGAATTTTTCAAGATCATAGCTGGCAGTAAACTCGGGAGGCAAGGCAAAGCATATGGCAGGCAATAGCGCCAGAATAAATACTACTGCTTTTATAGAGATTTTTATTTTGGTAGGGACAGTGTGTTGGATATCCATGTGGCAGCTTCTGCAATGGGCTTATCGTCAAAGTATACCTGATTATTCAGCAGCTTTACCCGACCGCTAACAAACCACTCTATGGCGATGGGATAAATCACGTGCTCCTGCTGTAACACGCGCTCAGCCAGTGTTTTCTCATTATCATCACTCAGTACAGGTATTCTAGCCTGTATGACCACCGGGCCACTATCAAGTTCATTGCTAACAAAATGGACGCTGGCACCGTGCTGCTTCTTGTTGGCTTCCAGTGCACGGCGATGGGTCTGTATGCCTTTGAATTCGGGTAATAGTGAGGGATGGATATTGAGCAAACGCTCCTCAAATTGCGTTATAAATTCTTCAGACAGAATTCGCATAAAACCGGCCAGAACAACCAGATCTGGTTTGAGTTTGGCTACCTGGTTCGTCAGTGTTTGATCAAACTGTGAGCGTTCGGCAAATTCGGTGTGATCGATGACAATGGTGTCAATATTTGCTGCTTGCGCACGTTTTAAGCCTAAGGCATCAGGGTGATTGCTAATTACGGCACTGATGCTGGCATGAATTTTCCCTTCAGCAACGGCATCGATAATCGCCTGAAGGTTGCTACCCGAGCCTGAGATCAATATAACAATTGATGGCGTGCTCACGGTTGTAGCCGATTATTTGATAATGACGTTGGCTTTGCCGGAATACTGAGTAATTTCACCCAAGCGCCATGCCTTTTCACCAGCCTTATTGAAGGCTTTGATGGTATTTTCTGCCTCTTCGGCAGCGACGATGACGGCCATACCGATACCGCAGTTGAAAGTGCGGTACATTTCATTCATTTCAACATTGCCATTTTTCTGTAACCACTCAAAAACAGGTGGTAGCTTACAGCTCTGTTTATCAAGCACTGCCTGGGTATTCTCGGGTAATACGCGTGGGATATTTTCAAGCAGTCCACCACCAGTAATGTGCGCCAGCGCATGCAGCGGAATTGTCTTTAATACCTGGTGAATTGATGAAACATAAATACGAGTAGGTGCCAGCAGCGCATCGCCCAGGGCAACACCGCCACAGTCCTGTTCCAGTGATGCACCACTCACTTCGATAATTTTTCGAATCAGTGAGTAGCCATTGGAGTGAGGCCCAGAAGAGGCCAGTGCAATAATGGCATCACCTGCTTTTACTCTTGAGCCGTCGATAATATTTTCTTTTTCAACGACCCCGACGCAGAAACCGGCCAGGTCATAATCACCTGTACTATACATACCGGGCATTTCTGCGGTTTCACCACCAATAAGGGCGGCATTGGATTGACGGCAACCTTCTGCGATTCCTTCGATCACATTGGCGGCAATTTCGGTATCCAGTTTACCGGTGGCGTAGTAGTCGAGGAAGAATAGCGGTTCGGCACCCATTACTAGAATATCATTGACACACATGGCGACCAGATCAATGCCGATAGTGTCGTGCTTGCCCAGCTCAATGGCCAGTTTTAGCTTGGTGCCTACGCCATCGGTACCGGAAACCAGTACCGGCTGTTTATAACCTTCCGGAATCTCAAACAGGCCACCAAAGCCACCGATGCTGCCCATAACCCCGGGGCGTTTTGTGCTGACGACGCTACCACGAATTTTTTCCACCAGAAGGTTACCGGCATCGATATCGACACCTGCATCACGGTAGCTGAGAGAAGGGTTGTTTGGTGTTTGAGTATTGTCCGACATTTCCTGAAACCGGTGTTGTTGGCGATTACCGCTTCGCAATATTAATAGATAGGTTTAAAGGTGTGGTATTGTACACGCTCCTGACCGTGTGATTGTATAATCTGTGCAAATTAATCCTCTAGCTAATCTGTATATGGCGTATCAAAAAACAGGCAACCATTCCGGTTCTGCCCCGACAAAAAGGCTGAAACTGCTTCTGCTCGCTTTCTCAATGCTGGGCCTGGCACCGATACCGGTCTCTGCGATCGTGGTTGAGAATCTGTTTGAAGTCGATATGCCGGTTCTTGACGAAAACAGGGCAATTCGTGATGCAGCCCTGGATGATGGCCTGGTCGAGGTACTGATACGCATTTCCGGGGATAGCGAGATTCTGAAAAAAATCAAGGCGCCCTCTGCCAGCAGTTATGTGCAGCAGTTTGAGTACAGCACGCAGACGGATGCGCAGAACCAGGCAGCTGTCTCAAAGCGCCTCTGGGCACGGTATAACGCAACCAAAGTACTGGATTTTCTGCGTCAGCAGGCGGTGCCCATCTGGGGTGAGCATCGTAGCCAGGTGGTGATCTGGCTGGCGGTACGTGATGGTGGTCAGCGCTATATCCTGAGGGCCAATGATACCTCACCCATTAAGGCGCAGGCTGAGGAGGCCTTCAAACGGCGCGGTATTCCAGTTATATGGCCAGAAAATGACGCAGCCGACCAGGATATTGTCCGTTTTGCCGATGTCTGGGCGGGTTTTGCTGAGCCAGTCAAAAAGGCGTCACAGCGCTATTCATCAGGGCCTGCGATATCAGTCAGTATCAGTTGGGATGGCCAGCTCTGGACAGGGCAGTGGTCGCTGATAGCCGGTGATGAAATTAAAAGGTGGCGTCTGAGTGGCGCTGATTATGTTAGCCTGATTGCCAGGGCGATGGATTTGAGCGCCGATGTGCTGGGACAGAAATACGCAACACTGCAGGCTGTTGACGGGTCACAGTACCAGCAGATCACCGTGGAAATTAGTCAGGTGAGTAATGTGGAGTCTTTCCGTCGTGCTGAAAAATACCTGTCGAGTTTATCGGCGGTGCAGGCAGTACAGCTGGCCCAGGTCGAAGCTGATCGAGTGACATTTGATCTGAGTATACGTACCAAAGTGGATGATCTACTGAAACTGATCCAATCTGGTTCAACCATGGAAATAGTCGAAGAAAAAAGTAATGCAGAGCAGGTAATAAATGCACTTCAGGAAAAAGTCGCCACGGAAACAGCGACTGTAACTGATAACGCTATTCCCCCGACTGTGACTGCCAATCGGTCTTATCGCTTTATTCTGCGCTAGTTATGTCGTCGTCAAGCAAGCTCAATCAATCTTTTAAGCAACTGCCACTGTACTTTGATGTTCGCGAAGTCTTTAGCTTTGATACATTGGTAGCGGGTGATAATGAAATTGCGATTGGCATTGTGAAGCAATGTGCGCTGGGCGAGGGAGAGAAACAGGTTTATATCTGGTCAGCTTATGGTAAAGGCAAAAGCCATTTATTGCAGGCGGCCTGTCATCTGGCGGCCGATGAACAGCGTACTGTCTGCTATTTACCTGCTGAAGAAATTATTCAGCAACCTACACAGGTATTAGAAGGGCTGGAGCAGCTCAATCTGGTTTGTCTGGACAATGTTGAACTGATGGCGCAATCACCCGAGTGGGAGGAGGCGCTGTTTGATTTAATCAATCGTATGCGCGAATCGGGTAATAACCTGTTATTGAGCGCTTCAAAATCACCCGAGGCACTGGCGATAAAGCTGCCAGATTTACGATCCCGGCTGGCCTGGGGGCCGGTATTTCAGTTGCAGGCACTAAATGATGAAGCCAAGCGTGAGGCACTGTGTATTCGAGCCGGGCAACGGGGGCTGGAGATGCCTGATAATGTTGCAGAATATTTAATTCGTCATTATCCACGTGATTTATTTGGCCTGTTTGAGCGGCTCAATATGCTTGATACTGCCGCTATGGCGATGCAACGTCGCCTGACCGTGCCATTTGTGAAATCAGTACTTGAATCAGAGTAGTCGACAGCCTTAGTTACCCTGATCGGCTTTGTTTTCTTTCAGAGACCTGGCGCTAAGGCGTGTGTAGAGCACTGTGCCGGTAAAAAATGTCAGGCTAAATGCAGTTACATATAAACCTAACATCAGCGTTTCATCCTTACCTGCATACCAGATACCAATAATGAAATAGAAAATAGCCAGATAAATAGACCAGGCATGTGTATAGGTTTTACCATTGAGCAGGCCGCGCAGTGGAAACATCAGTGGGCCGAGCTGGGTCAGGATGATAATTGAAATTAAATGCGGTTCTGCCTTGTGGATCAGCAAATGCCAGGCGTAAAGCCCGATCATCAGGCCAAAATAGCCGGTGAGTGTGATCCATCGGGAGAGTAAAAGTGGTGATATGTTCATAAGGCTAATCGTTAAGTTTTTTCGCGATATTGGCCAGGCGGCGACCCAGGGCCAGGCAAAGGGCGCGTTCTTCATCACTGAGCATATTGGGCCTATTATCGCTGGTAACACGGCTGGCACCGTAAGGGGTGCCTCCCGTACGGGTGCTGAGTAACTGGGTTTCTGTGTAGGGGATGCCGGTGATGAGCATACCGTGATGCAGCAGTGGCAGCATCATGGTTAGCAGTGTGCTCTCCTGGCCACCATGCATGCTCATACTGGCCGAGAAAACGGCAGCAGGCTTGCCTGCCAGCTTGCCTGACATCCACAGAGGGCTGGTATTGTCGATGAAATATTTCATGGCTGCAGGCATATTGCCAAAGTGGGTAGGGCAACCCAGTGCCAGGCCGTCACACTCTTCCAGATCCTGCAGTGTGGCATAGAGCGGGCCATCTTCGGGGATACTCGCTTCACTTTGTTCAGTGGTGGCCGAAACGGCAGGAACGGTACGGATACGCGCCTGCATGCCATCGACCTCTTCTATGCCTCGGGCGATGAGATTGGCCATTTCAGCCGTGGTGCCGCCCGGGCTGTAATATAAAATCAGGATTTCATGCATGGTTAGAGGATATCCAGTATTTTTTCTGGTGGACGACCGATCGTGGCCTTGCCGTTGTGAATAATGATGGGTCGTTCGATCAGAATTGGGTTGTCGACCATGGCCTGGATCAGGGCATCACGGCTCAGGTTCTGATCGTCCAGATTAAGCTCCTTGTAAGGGGGCTCGTGCTTACGCATCAGCTCGTGTGGCTCCAGTGACAGCAAATCCAGAATTTCTTTCAGTTCATCAACGCTGGGTGGGTCATTTAAATATTCAGTTACTTCAGGCGTAATACCTTTATCATCAAGCAGTTGCATGCTTAGACGACATTTTGAACAATTCGGGTTCAGGTAAATTCGTGTTGAACTCATGGCAATACCTCATTTTTATCTAACGCAAGCTTACTGGAAGTTACAAGCAGGTAAAAGCAGTGTATGATGGACACGTGGCGGTTATTGGTTGTTTCTGTAGAACGGTTACATTCCTGAATTATTACCGCTATAATCATTCGTCAGATAGCTGAATAATAACGATTAGCATTACTTGGAGATTTTACATTATGCGTACAACAGCCCGACTAATTTTAGTTGCACTTCTTGGTCTTGGTCTCGTGACAGGATGTGCCACAACAGGTGATTCAGAACAAACTGCTGCAGAAGCGATAGCGGCAGCAAAAGAAGCCAATGCCGCAGCCAAGGCTGTTGGTTATGAATGGCGCGATACTGCAGAAATGATTGAGTCAGCTGAAAAAGAGCTGGCTGCTGGTAATGAGGCTGAAGCCAAAGCGCTAGCTAACAAGGCTAAGGCACAGGCTGAGAATGCGATTGCCCAACAGAAAGCAGAAAATGAAAAATACATGAATAGCATGAGTGATGCTGACCGTGCAGCATTAGCGGGCGCTGAGTCTGATATGTCAGCAGGCAAGCAGTCTGGTATGGGTGCGGGTGTAACCAGTTACTCTGTAGTGCGTGGTGATAATCTATGGGATATCTCTGGTAAGGAAAATGTCTATGGCAATTCCTACCAGTGGCCACTGATTTACAAAACCAACCGCAGCAAAATTAAAGATGCTGATCTGATTTATCCAGGACAGGTTTTTGATATTGACCAGAATGCCTCAGCATCTGATATCGATGCCGCCATCAACCATGCCAAAACTCGTGGTGCGTGGTCAGTTGGTGATGTAGAGCAGTCTGACCTGGACTATCTGGCTCGTTAATCAACGCTGGTTGTGATTTTAAAAAAGGCTCGCTCGCGAGCCTTTTTTTATGAACGATGATTTGTTTACGCTATTTAATTTCCGGACGTGTACAGGGTGTGTTTTACCGTGCCAGTGCACAGCGTCAGGCCATTGCTCTTGGTTTGTGTGGTTGGGTACGTAACCTGACCGATGGTCGTGTGGAATTGTTGGCCTGCGGTGATAGCGCTGCTCTCAATGAGCTGGAAAAATGGCTGAAAATTGGCCCGGAATACGCAAAAGTGTCTAATATAGAGATAATAACCGAGAATGCAGAAGTGCTTTCCGAAAATTTTGAGATAAGAGCCACGTCTTCGCTGTGAATATCACAGAGCAAAAATATGAATGCAGTTGTAAAAAATAATACGAACCGCAAGTTGGATATGCATGAAATTCTCACCTGGATGGAAGAGGATGGCATGGTCAATGCGGATAACGCGCACATGCTTCGTATGCTAGTCGTGGGCAACGCATTCAAGGACAGGCACCCGCTAGAGATCATTGCAGATCGTCACTGGACCGATGAGAAAACGTTACGACCATTAACCCTGGAA
The DNA here is from genome assembly GCA_029880105.1 of Gammaproteobacteria bacterium. Taxonomy (GTDB): domain Bacteria; phylum Pseudomonadota; class Gammaproteobacteria; order SZUA-229; family SZUA-229; genus LH-M37. The sequence continues at coordinate 3,181 of JAOUPA010000054.1, read as the reverse complement.
GGGTTGACCGAGTGGCTGGCGCAACGTGTAGGTCTGCCTTATTTCAAAATTGACCCGCTTAAAGTCGATGTGACTAAAGTAACGGAAGTGATGTCCTACGCCTATGCGCAGCGTTTTAATGTACTGGCGGTCAAAGTTGAACCGCATAAAATTACCGTTGCAACCACTCAGCCTTTTGACCGTGAATGGGAAAACGAGCTGAGTCGTATGCACAACAGGGAATTTCAGCTTGTTGTTGCCAATCCAGAAGAAATTAATCGTTACCTGCTCGAGTTCTATACTGTTTCGAAATCTGTTTTTGGTGCAAAAAATGATTCAAAGCACGGCATGGGTGATTTGCAGAATCTGGAATCACTCATGGAGTTGGGGCGTAGCGGTAAGCTTGATGCAAATGATCAGCATGTGGTCAACATCGTTGACTGGTTATTGCAGTACGCTTACGACCAGCGTGCCAGTGATATTCATCTGGAACCGCGTCGAGATATGAGTAATGTACGTTTTCGTATCGATGGCATGATGCACGAGGTCTATCAGATTCCAACCAATGTCATGGCTGCCGTTTCCAGTCGTATTAAAATTCTGGGGCGTATGGATGTGGCAGAAAAACGCCGCCCCCAGGATGGTCGCATGAAAACGCGCTCGCCCGATGGCCAGGAAATTGAGCTGCGTTTATCGACCATGCCCACCGCGTTTGGTGAAAAACTGGTGATGCGTATATTTGATCCAGAAGTACTGGTGCGCAATTTTCAGGAACTGGGATTCAGTGCCAAGGATGATGAAATGTGGCAATCCATGATTCATCAACCCAATGGCATCATACTGGTCACAGGGCCGACTGGTTCCGGTAAAACTACAACGCTATATTCCTCGCTGAAGCAGCTGGCGAAGCCAAATGTGAACGTCTGTACCATCGAGGACCCAATCGAACTGGTTGAGCCATCGTTCAACCAGATGCAGGTACAGAAAAATATCGACCTTGATTTCTCCAGTGGGGTAAGGACCCTGTTGCGACAGGATCCAGATATCATCATGATCGGTGAGATTCGTGATATGGAAACCGCTGAAATGGCGATTCAGGCCGCACTTACCGGCCATCTGGTACTGTCGACCTTGCACACTAACGATGCGCCCTCGGCGATAACCCGATTGATGGATATTGGTGTACCACCATACCTGATTCAGTCATCGGTGATTGGTGTTATGGCACAACGGTTGGTGCGCACCCTGTGTCCGCACTGTAAACAGCCTACAGAGGTTGATGATGATGCATGGAATGCTCTGGTTAAACCGTGGAAATCAAAGAAGCCAGATACCGCTCAGAAACCCGTCGGTTGCCTGGAGTGCCGTAATACCGGTTATCAGGGACGTATGGGTATTTACGAGATGTTTACCTTTACCAAAAATACCAGAAAGCTCATCACTGAGAACTGCGATGTTGGCGCACTCAGGCAGCAGGTGATAAAAGAGGGCCTGATGCCAATGCGCCTCAGTGGTGCCAATAAGGTTGCCCAGGGTATCACCACCATCGAGGAGGTCATGCGGGTTTCACCTCCACCACTGGACAGCTAACTGGCGATCAGGACTATATACACAAAAAAATCCAGATTACTTCTTTATTAGCAAAAGGTTATAATGCCTCTCCAGAATATACGGGGGTATTTATGTCTTATTATTTTTCAAAAATTGTTGATGATTCTTTTGAAGACGCTATCGAGCGTGTCACTGGACTGCTGGGTGAAGAAGGTTTTGGTGTACTCACCACGATTGATGTCAGCGGTACGCTGAAGAAAAAACTGGATGTGGATTTTCAGCGTTATACCATTCTTGGTGCCTGCAACCCCGGCTATGCACACAAGGCGCTCACTGCTGAGGACAAGATCGGCACTATGCTGCCCTGTAATGTCATCGTACAGGAAATGGCTGATGGCAAAGTAGAAGTGGCTGCAATTGATCCAATGGCCTCGATGATGGCGATTAAAAATGAAACTCTGGGCGGTATTGCTACCGAGGTTCGTGAAAAACTCAAAACAGTGATTGATCGTCTGTAATTAGATCAAGCATGCATTAATCTAAAAAATAGTGGTATTGGTAACAAAATATGACACAACCTGAGATTACGGTTTACTCAAGCAAATTTTGCGGTTTTTGTGTGGCAGCAGAAAGGCTGCTTAAGAATAAAGGGCTGGAATATAAATTGATTAAGGTTGATGAAGACCCGAATCAATATGAACACATGGTAAAGATTACTGGTCGTCGTACCGTGCCACAAATCTTTATCGGTGATCATCATGTGGGTGGCTTTGATGATCTTTCTGCGGCTAACCAGTCGGGAGAGCTTACAAAATTACTCGAATCGGCATAAATGTAAAGTACGTATTTGATCTACGCGGAGAAATCGAATGAATTACCTGCCCCTGTTTTTACAGATCAAACAGCAACCCTGTCTGGTAGTGGGTGGTGGTTCTATCGCTGCGCGTAAAGTGGCCCTGCTCAGGAAGGCGCAGGGCGATGTCACTGTGGTATCTCCTGAACTGTGCGATGAATTAGAAACCTTGCATGTCCAAGGAAAAATTCAGCATAAAGCTAAAGTATTTTCTGCTGAAGATATGGATGATTGCGTTATTGTTATTGCCGCTACAGACCAACACGATGTCAATGAACAGGTGTCTGCGCTGGCTCATGAGAAAAAATTACCCGTAAATGTGGTCGATAATCCAGAGCTGTGCAGTTTTATTATGCCCTCAATGGTTGATCGCTCCCCCGTACAAATTGCTATTTCAACTGGTGGAGTTTCACCGGTGCTGGCACGTCTAATTCGTACCAAACTCGAAGGTATGATTCCAGCTGCTTATGGCAGACTGGGTGCACTGGCTGAAAGTTTTAGGGATAAAGTCAAAGCCTCGTTTCCCAATGTTGAATCACGTCGCAGTTTCTGGGAGAGCGTATTAGAGGGCCGTATTGCCGAGCTGGTTTTTTCAGGTCATGAAGATGAAGCAAGAGCGCTACTCGACAAAACTATCGATGAAAAGTCGGCGCAGCCTGAATTGCCCGGAGAGGTTTTCCTTGTCGGAGCTGGCCCTGGTGATCCCGATCTTTTAACTTTCCGTGCATTACGGTTAATGCAACAGGCTGACGTCGTGGTTTATGATCGACTGGTATCACCTGCCATTATGGAACTGGT
>JAOUPA010000227.1 GCA_029880105.1 Gammaproteobacteria bacterium | reverse complement strand
CAGTGCGGTTGCCTTTATTGGCCTGCTTGGCCCGGTGGCTGTCTCGTACTGGCTGATCAGCAGGGATGCTGCATTACGGGCCGATGTCTATAGCCGGTTTTTCAATTTCAGCGCGGTAAGGCCTGTCTATATCGTTATCGCCTGTGGCCTGATGCCGGCGAGCATACTGCTGGCGCAGGCGATTTCGCTGCTGTTTGGTTACAGCGCATCCCAGTTTGTCATCACCGGGGGGTTTACCTTTACCTCTGGTATCTTCCCGGTATGGTTTATGCTGGTTATTGCGCCGATACTGGAAGAGCTGGGCTGGCACTCGTATGGAACAGATTGTTTAAGAAACAGGATGAATGTTTTTAAAACGTCTCTGCTGTTCGGCGTGTTCTGGGGCATCTGGCATATGCCGCTGGCCGGCATACGCGATTACTATCAAAGCAATATCGTCGAAACCAGCTGGGTATATGGCGTCAACTTCCTGGTCAGTATTATTCCGTTTGTCCTGATCATGAACTGGCTGTATTACAAAACGGGTCGAAATATTATTCTCGTTACTGTCTTTCACATTACCGCCGGGTTCTTCAACGAGATATTTGCCACGCACCCGGATAGCAAGATCATCCAGACAGTACTGCTGCTGGCGCTAACAGTCGTGCTGGTTATCAATAATCGAGCGTTCTTTTTTCAAAAAGACCTGGGCGATATTGCAAGGCCATAATCGTAATTTACTTCTGTAAAACAAAAGGGGGGGCAGTCGCTCCCTTTTTTATTGCATCGTCCTGATGTGGTGCGCCACGTATGGTTAATCTTCTGCATGCCCGCATGCACTGGTCCAATATGAGGCAAAAACCTGTTCACCATTAATAATGCGCACCATTAGTGAGCGTTCTGCGTTTGCGTATGAAACCCATCTGTGCCTGTGTCATTTTTCTTAATCACATTAATCAAGTACAAAATCAATTACATAGAAAACTTCTGGCTGTGCTGGCACGTTATCTGCAATGTGCGCTTTATAGGTGAATAAGTAGATCACTGGAATTTAGTTTAACGATTGAATGACGACGATCACCCGGGCAGTTCACAGGCCCAGAGATTTAGAGAGATTAATGACAGGAGATGACAATGTATTTAAGTAAACCGATGCGAGTGAGTAAGCGACGTTGTAATAAACGATCAATGGTATCAATGGGTGCAGCCGTCATATTTGGTGCGTTGGGTCTTACCGTAACAACATCGACAGTGATGGCCGCCGTTGGTGCGCCAGAAAAAGAGGAGCTGAAATTTGGTTTTATCAAGCTAACCGATATGGCGCCGCTGGCTATCGCGTATGAAAAAGGTTTTTTTGAAGATGAAGGCCTGTATGTAACGCTGGAGGCGCAGGCCAACTGGAAGGTGTTGCTGGACCGGGTGATTGATGGCGAGCTGGATGGTGCACATATGCTGGCAGGGCAGCCCCTGGGTGCGACCATTGGCTATGGTACCGAAGAGCACATCGTGACTGCATTCAGTATGGACTTAAACGGTAACGCGATCACGGTATCGAATGATGTCTGGGCCGAGATGAAGAAACATGTGCCGCAGGAAGGCGGTAAGGCGGTTCACCCGATAAAGGCAGATTCGCTAAAACCGATTGTAGAGAAATACAGGTCGGGTGGTAAGCCATTCAAGATGGGCATGGTGTTTCCGGTGTCGACGCATAATTATGAATTGCGTTACTGGTTAGCGGCGGGCGGTATTCACCCCGGTTTTTATGCGCCGCACAAAGGTGATACCAGCGGGCAGATTAAAGCCGATGTGCTGTTGTCGGTAACACCGCCACCGCAAATGCCTTCAACGATGGAGGCAGGGACAATTAATGGTTACTGTGTTGGTGAGCCATGGAACCAGCAGGCGATCTTTAAAGGCATTGGTGTGCCCGTTGTGACAGATTATGAAATCTGGAAAAACAATCCTGAAAAAGTATTTGGTGTCAGCAAAAAGTGGGCAGATGCCAACCCCAATACGCATATACGTGTTGTGAAGGCGATGATTCGTGCAGCGCAGTGGCTTGATGCCAATAACAATGCCAATCGTCCTGAAGCGGTAAAAATTCTATCCCAGTCACAATACGTTGGTGCTGATTACGATGTCATCGCCAATTCAATGACAGGTACATTTGAATATGAAAAAGGCGATAAACGTGCTGCGACCGATTTCAATGTGTTCTTCCGTTACAACGCGACCTACCCCTATTACTCTGATGCGATCTGGTATTTAACGCAGATGCGTCGTTGGGGACAGATTGCCGAATACAAACCGGATAGCTGGTACAAGGATATGGCGAAAAAAGTCTATCGCCCTGATATCTACGCACAGGCAGCGAAAGAGCTGATCGCGGAAGGCAAGGTGCAGGCCAGTGACTTCCCTGACCTGGATAAAGAGACAGGCTTCCGTGAACCGCAGAAAGATTTTATCGACAACATTGTTTATGACGGCAGCAAGCCGAATGACTACCTGAAGAAATTCAAAATTGGTTTGAGTGATAAACAGACGCTGTGATGGGGGATTTCGCCTCTACATGGATGTGGGGGCGAGCAATAAACACGATTGGGTAACTGAACATGGTTTGCCCGAACCTTAAGCAATATAAACAAGATGGTTAAAAGATAAAGATGAAATCAGGGTTATTGCCAAAACTGGAAGACATAAGCTGGAGCGAGATGCTGAAAAAATCGGCGCAGGGTATTACGATGCCGATAATCGCGATAGCTATATTTCTTCTATTGTGGGATGCGAGTGCCTCACAGATCCAGACATCACTGGGACAGGTGCCGGGGCCGGCACAGGTGTGGCGGCAGTCAGTCAATCTTTATCAGGAGCACCAGGCCGAGCGCGATAAGGAGTTGGCTTTTTACCAGCGTCAGGAAGATCGTAATGCGAAAAAACTGGCGGAGAATCCCGATGCAGAAGTAAAGCTGCGTGACTACACCGGCAAGCCGACATTTATCGACCAGATTATTACCAGTATTATCACTGTCACCACGGGGTTCCTGCTGGCATCAATTATCG
>JAOUPA010000226.1 GCA_029880105.1 Gammaproteobacteria bacterium | reverse complement strand
GCGCTGCCGCCATTAAAACCAAACCAACCGACCCAGAGCATACCTGCTCCGGTTACAGTCATAGTCATGTTGTGTGGCATCATTGGTGTACCGGGAAACCCCTTACGATTACCCATTACCATCGCCGCGACAATTGCTGCAACACCGGCAGTAATATGTACAACTGTGCCACCGGCAAAATCCAGCAGACCTTTTTCCATCAGCCAGCCACCACCCCAGACCCAATGACATACTGGGAAATAAACCAGCGCTGACCACAGCACACTGAACATCAACATCGCAGGAAATTTCATGCGCTCGGCAAAGCCACCGACGATCAATGCTGGCGTAATAATGGCAAAAGTCATCTGGAACATTACAAACACGGTTTCGGGCAATGTGCCATTTGTTGTCTCGCGCGTAACACCAGCAAGAAATACCTTGCCCATGCCACCAACCCAGCCATTAACACTCTCACCGAACGACATACTGTAGCCAAAAACCACCCATAGCACGGTGACCACACAGGCAATGGCAAAACACTGCATCAATACCGACAATACGTTTTTGGCACGAACTAGGCCACCATAAAACAGTGCAAGTCCGGGCAGGGTCATAAACAGCACCAGTGAAGTGGAGGTTAATATCCACGCGGTGTCTCCACTGTCAACACCTTCAGCCAATACCAGTTGTGGCAACAAAAGCAGAGCAATGCCAACAAGCTTGCTCAAGCCTGGTAATAATTTCATTTTTCTATCCTCTATATTTATTCTTTTTTACAACGCTTCATTGCCGGTCTCACCGGTACGAATGCGAATAGCCTGTTCGACAGACATAACAAAAATTTTGCCGTCACCAATCTTGCCGGTATTCGCTGCTGCCCGGATGGCATCAATCACAGCGTCAACCTTATCGTCCTCGATGACAGTCTCAACTTTTACCTTGGGTAAAAAATCGACAACATATTCAGCACCACGGTATAACTCGGTATGTCCTTTCTGACGTCCAAAACCTTTCACCTCAGAAACAGTAATACCCTGTACACCAATTTCTGATAGCGCTTCTCGCACATCGTCCAGCTTGAATGGTTTGATAATTGCCTTAATAAGTTTCATTAGTTCACCTGTTTATTTCTAAATTTTTAAAACACTGCATCTGTAAATCATAAAAACGCAACAAGGCCCGATCAATCAGGCCTCAACTAAATCTTGTTACGCACTTTTTACCACATTAATTACAGAATAACACCAAGCATAAAAGCCGGGCACCTGGGTGCCCGGCAAACATTACTAGCAGGAGTCTATTTATTTGCCAGTAAATTCTGGATAAGCCTCCATCCCACACTCTGCAAGATCGACGCCTTCATACTCTTCTTCCTCACTGACTCTTACACCCATGAGGAACTTGATTGTCAACCATACTAACAAGCTGGCAGCAAACACCCAGCCACCGATGGTCAGCAGGCCGACAAACTGGCCACCAAAAGTCGTGCCATCATTGGTCAGTGGCACAGCCATCAGGCCCCACATACCAACCACACCGTGCACAGATATTGCACCCACAGGATCATCAATGCGCAGCTTATCTAATGTCACGATCGAGAACACAACCAGTAGTCCACCTGCAGCACCGATCAGCGTAGCAAGCAGAGGTGTAGGTGTTGATGGTTCAGCAGTAATCGCAACCAGACCAGCCAGAGCACCATTCAGGGCCATGGTTAAGTCAGCCTTACCAAACATAATACGGGCCAGGATGATCGCAGCAACGACACCACCGGCAGCAGCAGCATTGGTATTCACAAACACCATAGCCACTGAGTTTGCATTAGCGATATCACCTAGTTTCAGTACTGAACCACCGTTAAAGCCGAACCAGCCCATCCACAGGATAAAGGTACCCAGTGTTGCCAGTGGCAGGTTTGCACCTGGAATCGCATTCACCTGTCCGTTAGGGCCATATTTACCTTTACGTGGCCCCAGGACCAGCACACCAGCCAGGGCAGCAGCAGCACCGGCCATATGCACAATGCCTGAACCTGCAAAGTCAGAGAAGCCCATGCCTGTAAATAAAACTGTACCTGCTTCATCTGTAATATCACCACCCAGGGCAAACAGACCAAATACAGCTTCACCACCCCATGTCCAGGCACCTTCCATTGGATAGATAATACCTGTCATAACAACGGCGAACAGCATGAACGCCCAAAGCTTCATACGCTCAGCAACTGCACCCGATACGATCGACATCGCAGTTGCGACAAACACAACCTGGAAGAAAAAGTCTGAGGCACTGGAATAAACTGAACCACCTTCAAAACCATCTTCACGCTCGGCCATGCTCTTCAGTGCATCAGCAACCAGCGTATCGCCACCAGCAATGCCATCAAGGAAGTAGCCACCGCCGTACATGATTTGATAACCACAGACCAGATACATGGTGCATGCAATCGCATAGAGCACGATGTTCTTAGTTAAAATTTCTGTTGTATTTTTTGCACGGACCAGGCCTGCCTCTAACATAGCGAAGCCAGCTGCCATCCACATTACAAACGCACCCATTACCAGGAAGTAAAAGGTATCGATTGCATATTGCAGTTGAAAAATTTGATTTTCCATCTTTATATACCTCTTGAGTTATAGCGCTTCAGCGCCAGTTTCACCGGTACGGATTCGCACAGTTTGTTCAACTGTTGAAACGAAAATTTTTCCGTCACCAATTTTTCCTGTGTTTGCAGCAGCCCGGACTGCCTCTATTACCTTCTCAGACATATCCGCTGCAACCGCGACCTCAACTTTTACCTTTGGCAAAAAGTCCACCACGTATTCCGCACCGCGATACAGTTCGGTGTGGCCTTTCTGTCTACCAAAACCCTTTACCTCACTAACGGTGATGCCCTGCACACCAATTTCAGATAGCGCTTCACGCACATCATCCAGTTTGAAAGGCTTAATGATTGCCGTAATCATTTTCATAGTTTGTACTCCTCAGGCTATGCATGTCTTAAACATCTATGACGTGCACAACTCAGATAATTATAGGAATGACTTGCTTATTAAAGATCCCAACTCTTGG
>JAOUPA010000225.1 GCA_029880105.1 Gammaproteobacteria bacterium | reverse complement strand
GAGCAGAACGGTATCGTTTTCATTGATGAAATTGATAAGGTAGCCAAGCGGGGTGAAACTTCCGGTGCTGATGTATCGAGAGAAGGTGTTCAGCGTGATCTGTTACCGCTGGTAGAAGGCTGCACGATCAGTACGAAGTACGGCATGGTCAAAACGGATCATATATTGTTTATTGCCTCCGGTGCTTTTCACCTGTCAAAACCATCCGATTTAATACCTGAGTTGCAGGGTCGTTTGCCGATTCGAGTCGAGCTTGATGCGCTGACTACTGAGGATTTTGTGCGTATCCTGACTGAGCCGGATGCCTCATTAACGACTCAGTACCAGGCTTTGCTAATGACAGAAGGGCTCAGCGTTGAATTTGTTGCCGATGGTATTAACAGCATAGCCAGGGTTGCCCATGATGTTAATGAGCGTACCGAGAATATTGGCGCACGACGCCTGCATACGGTTATGGAGCGCTTGCTGGATAATTTATCCTATGAAGCCCCCGATCGTTCGGGACAGAGCCTGACGATCGATGCCGAGTTTGTACAGCAGGCACTGGGTGACCTGGTACAGGATGAAGACCTGAGTCGATATATCCTGTAAAAATAGTCCTGAATTTAGGGTTTCTTGCTGACAACGAGCTGTAGAATTGCCCGGCAGATTAATCGATTGAAATACAGTGTGTTATATTTTCTAACACTGAGGAAATATTATGTCAAAACCAACCAGTATTAATTTGCATCAGAAATCACGTATTCTGGAAATAGAATTTGATGATGGTGCAGCATTTAAATATACCTGCGAGTTTCTCCGTGTCTATTCACCATCTGCTGAGGTGACAGGTCATGGTCCTGGTCAGGAAGTATTACAGACGGGCAAGGAAGGTGTGAATATCAAGGCAATAGAGCCGGTTGGTCATTATGCAGTGAAACTGGTTTTTGATGATGAGCACGACAGCGGGTTGTATTCATGGCAATATCTATATGAACTGGGCACCAGCTATGAAGCGAAATGGCAGGATTACCTGCGTCGTCTGAAAGAAGCGGGTGTGGATCATAAAGAACTGGCTAATTAATAATCATGAGTAATGATAAAACCCATTTTGGCTTTGAGCAGGTTCCTGTTAATGAAAAGGTAGAGCGCGTTGCGGGCGTCTTTCATTCGGTCGCTGAAAAATATGATGTTATGAATGATGTCATGTCCATGGGCATCCATCGCCTGTGGAAGCGTTTTGCCCTTAGTCAGACCGGTCTTAAAGCCGGTCAAAGAGTACTTGACCTGGCAGGTGGTACAGGTGACCTGGCCTTGCGTATGTCACGTATGGTTGGTCCGGCTGGTGAAGTCGTGTTGTCAGATATCAATGCTTCAATGCTGAGCTGTGGTCGTGAGCGTTTGCTGGATAAGGGCGTCGCGGGCAATATCCAGTATGTACAGGCCAATGCCGAGTGCCTGCCATTTCCAGATAATCATTTTGACTGTATTACCATTGCTTTTGGTCTGCGTAATGTGACTGACAAAGATGCTGCATTACGTTCCATGTACCGCGTATTAAAACCCGGCGGTCGTTTACTGGTTCTGGAGTTTTCAAAGCCGGTAGCGCCAGGTCTTGGGCCGGTATATGACACCTATTCATTTAAAATTTTGCCAGTAATGGGTAAATTGATTGCAAATGATGCTGATAGCTATCGTTATCTGGCAGAATCAATTCGCATGCATCCTGATCAGCAGACCTTAAAAGAGATGCTTGAAGCGGCGGGTTTTGGCAAGGTTTCCTTTCACAATATGACAGGTGGTATAGTGGCCTTACATAAAGGTTTTAAAATTTAGGCAATCAAGGTTCTACATTGAGCTTACCGCAAATCGTTATTGCATCACTAGAAACCGCATTTAACCAATACATCGCTCTGGACCCTGCAGCCATGCCTCGTTTCGAAGCTATGGAGGGAAAAGTTATTGCTATCGAAATTATCGGGCTGGGAGAAATGCTTTATATATTTCCCGGTGGTAGTGGTGTCATGTTAATGAGTGATTTTGATAGCGAGCCGGATACCCTATTATCTGGAACACCTGTGGCACTGGCTAAATTAAGTCTGGAAAAAAATGTCATGCCCGTGTTATTTTCTGGCGAGGTTAAAATTTCTGGCGATACACGATTAGGACACCAGTTTAAAAACATTCTTGGTGAGCTGGATATTGACTGGGAAGAGCAGTTATCCAGGTTGTCAGGTGATATGCTGGCACATCAGCTAGGCAATGGCGCACGTAGTTTGTCTGGCTGGATGAAAAGGGCAAAAAAATCCCTGGAGATGGATCTGGGCGAATACCTGCAGGAAGAAAGTGGTGTCTTACCTGCCAGGGCAGAAGTTGATCGTTTCATAAAGAATGTAGACAGGTTGAGGAACGAAGTTGACCGTTTGCAGGCAAGATATGAACGCTTAAAAAACAATAAATAAAAAAAGACACAAGATGCTAAGACCAGCACAGATTTTAAGATTATTACGCATTAATTATGTACTGGTTCGTCATGGACTTGATGATATTGTTTTTGCTATTCATTTATTCCGGCCGTTTCGATTTTTAATTTATCTCCTGCCATGGAACTGGTTTATTCGAAAAAGAGCATCCCGGGGACAACGGATTCGCTGTGCACTGGAAGATCTTGGCCCGATATTTATTAAATTTGGACAGATGTTATCAACTCGTAAAGATCTTTTGCCAGAAGATATAGCTGAAGAGTTGACAAGACTACAGGACAAAGTGCCGCCATTCCCCGGCACAGAAGCTAAAGCCATCATCGAAAAAGCCTATGACTGTTCTATCACAGAAGTTTTTGATGACTTTGATGAACAGCCTCTTGCTTCTGCATCTATTGCACAGGTTCATACTGCAAAATTAAAGGATGCAACCGAGGTTGTAGTGAAGGTGCTCAGGCCTACCATATTACCTGTAATAAAACGTGATATAGAGTTGCTGTATATAGTGGCAAGACTGGCTGAGCGATATTCATCAGACGCAAGACGTTTGAGGCCGATTGAAATTGTCCAGGAATATGAAAAAACAATTATTGATGAACTTGACCTG
>JAOUPA010000224.1 GCA_029880105.1 Gammaproteobacteria bacterium | reverse complement strand
GCTGGTATATTGTAGGAATTTAACAGGGCATCATATAGCAGCACATTGCCGTGATACTCACGATCGTAATTTTCCGGTTCCCAGATATTTTTGTCTTCGCCCATCACCCGAAGGCGTGAGTCATCAAGTACTGTCGCCAGTGTATATTTGTCGTGATGTTTGAGCGCCGATAAATAAATGGCTGGCTTTATCAGAGAACCAATGTGACGGCGAATATCCAGGGCGCGATTAAACCCAGCATAATCCGGTTTACGGTCACCAACCAGTGCAAGTACATCTCCATTGTTAGGTGAAACGACAATCGCTGCTGCCTGCAGGCTCGCATCGCTGGAGAGGCTTGGCAGAACGCTAGTCACTGCCTTTTCTGCCTGGTGCTGTACGTAAGGGTCAAAAGCAGTGAAGATACGCAGGCCTTCAGATTTAAGGTCATCAGAATCATAGGTATCTTTTAACTGCCTCTTCACCAGTTCAAGATAGGCTGGATACCGCTCGCGCTTAAAACGTTTGGTTATATTTATTTCCCTGGCTGCCAGCGCCCTGAACTGCTCATCAGCAATCAGGCCACTTTTATTCATGCTGGCCAGCACCACGTTCCTTCTTTCTGTGGCACGATCGGGATACCTTACCGGATTATAATAAGAGGCGCCCTTGACCATGCCAACCAGTAAGGCCATCTCATCGAGTGCGAGCTGGTGCAGAGGCTTACCAAAATAGTACAGGCTTGCCAGGCCAAAACCATGGATAGCACGGTCCTGGTCCTGGCCTAAATAGATTTCATTGAGATAGGTTTCAAGTATTTTATCCTTGTCATAGTGAAGCTCCAGCAACATGGACATGAGTGCCTCATTAGCCTTACGCCACAGGTTCTGCTTTGATGTCAAAAACAGGTTCTTGACCAGTTGCTGGGTAATCGTACTGCCACCCTGGACCGTGCGCCCGGCTTTTATATTGGCAACAAAGGCACGCGCGATTGACCTGATATCAATACCTGGGTGCTCATAAAATCGTCGATCTTCAATCATCACCAGCATTGAGAGCATTTCTTTCGGCACGTCCTCGAGCCTGACCAGTTCCCTGTCTTCACCATGTGCTGGAAATATTCCTGCAAGATAGGCAGGATCAAATCTAACCAGGTCAAGTGCCTCGCCTTCATCCAGGTTTTCGAGGCCAACCACAGTATCATCTGCTATTACCACCCTGATTGACTGGCTGACTTCTGATCCATCCCAGTATTCAAAGCCACGTGTCACTATTTCGAACTCGCTGGAATAACGGTGATACTGGCCAGGCTCCAGGGTGACACTGGTGCTATTGGCATAATTGAGCATTTTCAACTCATCCAGGAGCTGGTCAGGTGACAGAGTCATACCCTGGTAGATCTCCAGCGGTCGGGCATAGACCCTGGCGGGTAGCTGCCAGATCCTGCCTTCAAACTTACTGACGATTTTTATATCCAGGTAAGACAGGTAGAACAATCCTGCTATCAGGACTATCAAAAAGATCTTCAAATACGGAGGTTTACGGCGAGATCTAGGGGTTTTTCTACGGGACTTTGTAGCAGTGGTTTTGTGACCAGAGGAACTGGTGTGTGATTTGGCTTTTTTACCCATGAAACTCAGTCATATTCAACATCAACAGGACCGATTATACAGCCTTATCCCTAAGGCTGTGTGTGAAGTTAGCGGCAGGTAGAGAGGAATCTGGCCGATTTGCCCTTGCAGGGGTCGGCTTCAAACTGCGCCTCTTTCTCTTTCTTTTTCTTCAGTTCTTCTTTCTTTTCCAGCAGCGCCTGTCTTCTTCTTTCAAGATCAGCCTCTTCCTTTCTTAGCGCCTCTTCCTTCGCAGCTTTTGCTGCGGCAGCTTCTCTTTCTTTCTGCTCATCCTGTGACTGTTGTTTTGATGCCTGTTTTTGTGCCTCTAGCTTTCTCTTCGCGGCTTCGGCCTTCGATCGATCTTCTTCAGCTTTGCGTTTTGCTTCAGCCTGTTTTTTCTCTTCTTCGGCCTTGGCCGCATCTTTGGCCTTGCGTTCCTCTTCAGCCTTACGACTTGCCTCGGCGGCATCCTGCTTTTTGTCTCTGACAATAATCGCTTCACGCTCCGCTTCTAGCACACCGACAAACGTCGCCTTATTCAGCCAGTCCAGTGAAGTATCATAATTTTGTGTTACACCGACGCCATAGGCATACATCTTGCCCAGGTAGTACATCGCCTGAGGATTTTCTGCTTTTGCCTTGGCCGTTAGATCATCAAACTTTTTCCTGTTGTCACCTTTAAGTCCATTTTTTTCTATGCTCCAGTACAACAGTTTAAAATTGGCTGTCTCATGCCCCTGTGCTGCGGCCTTTTCGATCCAGGCACGTGCTTGTTTCATGTCCTTATCAACACCAAAACCGGTTTCGTACATCTCACCTACTTTAAATTCAGCTTCAGCATTGCCCTTTTGTGCCAGCTTCATCTGAAAATCAAACAGGCCATCGGCATGGGCCAATGAAACACTCAACAACATCCCCAGTGAAATCACTAGCCCTACATAACGTTGTGTTCTGTTGATTAAATTCATAGTTAGCATATTTCTAAGATTTAATGAACTGCTGGTATACATAAGCTTCGAGCCTGCCCGGTATTACCGAGTTCTTGTACATTTATTACAGCGTCCCTGCTCATGATCCTGCATCAATTAGTTTAATTAGAAAATTACATCCAGCGCGATACTGGTGACACCAACTTTTTCGCCTGGAGGATTCATGGTCTGGAAGTTTGAATCAAACAAGCCAAAGTTAAATTGCTGGTTAGCACCAGCTAATTCAACTGCATCATTTTCAACATCAACCACGCTGTGCTCAATCTTGAGTGCTGCACTGTCATTTAGTTCATAACGCAGGCCATAGGTTACCGAAGTCTGGATTGATATGGGGAAGTTCATTAAAGGTGTACCCGCAGGAACAACTCCTGGTCCTCCCATTGGTGTAATATCACATCCACCAGATGACTGTGCACATGAAACAGCTCCAGGTGATATTGTTGATGCTTCACCAGTAATCGCAGCAACAGTAACATGAGGCAACCACTTACCAAAGCGA
>JAOUPA010000223.1 GCA_029880105.1 Gammaproteobacteria bacterium | reverse complement strand
ATTTACCACCCGCCGCAGTAATATGCTGTCGCGTATGAATTGATTTGTTACACTTAACGCTCATTAAACCAGAGGTAAATCCGTGACAGCGCAGCCCAGTTTCATTCACCTGAGAGTACATACCGAATACTCGCTGGTCGATGGCGTGGTGCGTGTCAAACCTCTGATGCAGGCGCTGACCGAGGATAATATGCCTGCCGTGGCGTTGACCGATCAGAGCAATTTATTTGCCATGGTCAAATTCACCCGCGCAGCACTAGGTGCCGGCATCAAACCCCTTATCGGTGTCGATGCGCTGGTGCGGCGGGGTGATGACCAGGAAGCACCGTTTCAGATGGTGCTGCTGGCACAGAACAAACGGGGTTACCTCAACCTTTCCGAGCTTATTTCCAGAAGTTATCTTGAAGGCCAGCATCGCGGCGTACCGATCATCCAGGCGGAATGGATCGAGCAGAGTGCTGAAGGGATCATCGCCTTATCCGGTGGCCGAAACGGTGATGTCGGCCGTGCCCTGCTGGCCGGGCAGTCTGCTCTGGCGCAACAGAGGTTAGCTGGCTGGTTGAGCTGTTTTCATGATCGTTTTTACATCGAACTGCAGCGTACCGGGCGAGAGAATGAAGAGGTGTATATCGCCGATGCGGTCGAACTGGCGATCGACAACGATGTGCCGGTGGTAGCGACCAATGACGTCCGGTTTTTAAAGTCAGACGAGTTTGATGCCCACGAAGCACGTGTCTGTATCCATGATGGCCGCACCCTGGATGATCCGCGCCGGCCGAAAAATTACAGCGATCAGCAATACCTGCGCAGCAGTGAAGAGATGCAGCAGTTGTTTAGTGATATTCCTGAAGCTCTGGCCAATACCGTTGAGATTGCCAGACGCTGCAATCTCGAGATCGAGTTAGGCAAAAGTTATCTGCCGCAATTCCCCATTCCTGAGGGTGAAACCGAGGCCAGTTATTTCTGCCGTGTATCGCGAGAAGGCCTGGAGCAACGCCTTAAAATATTGCTCGATGAAACTGCCGATGATTATGCGGCACAACGCAAGGCGTATGATGATCGGCTGCAGGTCGAGCTCGATGTTATCAACAACATGGGCTTTCCCGGTTACTTTTTAATCGTTGCCGATTTCATTCAGTGGTCAAAAGATAATGGCATCCCGGTCGGCCCCGGCCGTGGTTCCGGCGCCGGTTCGCTGGTGGCCTATGCCCTGAAGATCACCGATCTTGATCCGCTGGAATTTGACCTGCTGTTCGAACGTTTTCTTAATCCGGAGCGTGTTTCACTGCCCGATTTCGATGTCGATTTCTGTATGGACGGGCGTGACCGGGTGATCGATTATGTCGCGCAGAAGTATGGCCGCGACAGTGTCTCGCAGATTATTACTTACGGCACCATGGCGGCAAAAGCGGTGGTGCGTGATGTCGGCCGCGTGATGGGGCAGCCTTATGGTTTTGTTGACCGTCTCGCCAAGATGGTGCCATTTGAGATCGGCATGACACTGAGCAAGGCACTGGAAGAGTCAGAAGACCTTAAAAATGCCTACGATAACGAAGAGGAAGTGACCGCGCTGCTCGACATGGCCTTATCACTGGAAGGTCTGGCCAGAAATGCCGGCAAACATGCCGGCGGTGTGGTGATCTCACCGACGGTGTTAACTGACTTTAGCCCGCTTTACTGTGAGGAAGGCGGCGCCAGTGTTGTCACCCAGTTCGATAAAGATGATGTTGAAGCAGTCGGCCTGGTGAAGTTCGATTTTCTCGGCCTGCGTACCCTGACCATTATCGACTGGGCAGTGAAACATGTTAACCGCCGCCGTGCTAGAACAGGTGAGGCTTTATTGGAAATCGAACACCTGCCTTTGGATGATAAGGCTGCTTTCGACCTGTTGCAGGCGGCTAATACCACCGCGGTATTCCAGTTAGAGTCACGCGGCATGAAAGACCTGATCACCCGCCTGCAGCCGGACAGTTTTGAAGATATCGTGGCGCTGGTGGCATTGTTCCGCCCGGGGCCATTGCAGTCGGGCATGGTCGATGATTTCATCAACCGTAAACATGGCCGCGCCGAAGTCGATTATTTTCATCCGGATCTCGAACAGGTATTAACACCGACCTACGGTGTTATCCTGTACCAGGAGCAGGTGATGCAGATCGCGCAGGTGCTGGCGAATTACACCCTGGGCGGTGCCGATATGCTGCGCCGTGCTATGGGTAAGAAAAAACCGGAAGTGATGGCCGAGCAGCGAGAGCTGTTCATGAAAGGGGCGGTCGCTCGCGACGTCGATGCTGATCTTGCAACGCACATCTTTGACTTGATGGAGAAATTCGCCGGTTACGGCTTTAATAAATCCCACTCTGCAGCTTATGCGCTGTTGTCATACCAGACAGCGTGGTTAAAAGCGCATTACCCGGCCGAGTTTATGGCGGCGGTGCTGTCTGCCGATATGGACAATACCGATAAAGTGGTGGGCTTGATCGAAGACTGTCATGAACAGGGGGTAGAGGTATTACCGCCGGACATCAATCGATCGATCTATCAGTTCAGCGTACCGGATGAAAAATCAGTGTTGTATGGTCTCGGCGCTCTAAAAGGCGTTGGCGAAGCGGCGCTCGATGGCATCATTGCTGAAAGAGACGCTAACGGAGAGTTTGTCGATCTGTATGATTTCTGTCGGCGCAGTGATACCCGAAAGGTTAACCGTCGTGTCATGGAAGCATTGATCAAATCAGGTGCGATGGATTCATTGGGGCCTAACCGCGCCAGTTTAACGGCAAGTCTGAGTAACGCGGTGCAGTTAGCCGAACAGAACCAGAAAAATGCCAGTGTCGGCCAGGACGATATGTTTGGCTCATCGGATGAACCCGATACCCATGCCAGCGTGCATATCGTCGAGGTCGATGACTGGGATGATGAGACACGTCTATCCAACGAAAAGGAAACCCTGGGTTTGTATCTGACCGGTCACCCCATCACCCGTTATGAAACTGAGCTAAGACGTTTTACCGAATGCCGTTTTTCTAAAGTACCGGACCTGGTGCCAGAGAGTGAAAGAGGCGGCCAGGGTGGTTATGGCGGTTACCGTAAA
>JAOUPA010000005.1 GCA_029880105.1 Gammaproteobacteria bacterium | reverse complement strand
CCGCGACAGGCACCATCGGTATAGATGATAACGGCATTGCTGGTTGTTTTTTTCATAATGAGGGCATTCTATCTCGTTAAATCGAAATGTCTCGGCTTTCTCGCGACAATCAACAAAATTTTATTTCCACTCACCGGCCGCAATCAGGGTAAAATAGGCGAAAGCTGTTGATTTCATTAAATAGAGAAAAATGTATAAACAACTTCCTTGCCGATTTTTTACCATCCTGATGCTATCCGGGCTGTTCGCCTGCCAGTCTGAGGCCATTAAACCGGACTCCATTACCGAGATTGACCAGCCCCCAACTGAAACCATTGAAGACGCGACCGAGGTCAGCGAGGCCGAATACTTCCTGTTCGGCGATGACGATGATGGCTTCGGTATGGCCAGCCAGCCCAATGAGACTGTCTGGCAGCACATTCGCGCCGGTTTCAGGTTAGAGCCCCACCTCGATAAACACCTGCTGCAGTCCGAGCTGGCCTGGTATGCAAAACACAAGGATTATATCCAGCGGGTAATGGAGCGCAGTGATCCCTTCCTGCATTATATTTTGAGCGAGGCCGAAAGACTGAATTTACCGACTGAGCTGGTATTGCTGCCGGTGGTGGAAAGTGCCTTCCAGCCCTTTGCCTACTCCCATGGCCGGGCAGCGGGTATCTGGCAGTTCATTCCTTCTACGGCCCGCATCTATGGCCTGAAACAGGACTGGTGGTACGATGGCCGCCGCGATATCTATGCCTCAACACAAGCGGCACTCAAATTCCTGTCGAACCTGAACAAACTTTTTGATGGTGACTGGATGCTGGCACTGGCTGCCTATAACTCAGGCTCGGGTACGGTACAGCGAGCCATCAGGAAAAATAAAAAGGCGGGTAAGCCGACGGATTTCTGGCACCTGAAACTACCCAAGGAAACGCGCAGCTATGTGCCCAAACTGCTGGCACTGAAAGAGCTGATCAAGAATCCAGGGGAATATGAAATTACTCTGCGCTGTATCCCGCACGTGCCTGGCTTTAGACGTATCGATATGGGTTCACAGATTGACCTGGCACTGGCCGCAGAGCTGGCTGACATCGAACTCGATACCCTGTACAACTACAACCCTGCCTACAACCGCTGGGCGACGCCACCCGATGGTCCGCACACGCTGTTACTGCCTAGCGATGCAGCTGACAGGCTGGAGGCCAATTTAAAGAATCTGCCTGATGAGGCGCGTATTAGCTGGACTCGCCATAAAATCCGTACTGGTGAGACGCTCAGTGAGATTGCCGCCAAATACAAAACCAATGTCGATTACCTGCGCAAGGTCAATCATATTAAGGGCAACAATATTCGCGCTGGCAAGTACCTGCTGATTCCGAAATCCAGCCTGAAGCAGGCCGACTATGCACTTAGCGTTGATCAGCGCCTGAGAAAAATAAAAAGTGCTGGCGGCAACAAGAACCGCATCAGCCACATCGTTCAGGATGGTGACAGTTTCTGGAAACTATCCAGGGAATATGACGTTGGTATGCACGAACTGGCCAAGTGGAACGGCATGGCTGTTCGCGACCCGCTACGCCAGGGACAGGAAATTGTTATCTGGAAGGACAACTCACCTGTAGCTGCGCCATTGAGCCAGCGCAAACCCTCGGGCACAATGAAGACTATCTCCTATACGGTCAGGAATGGTGATTCATTGTCACGCATCGCCAACCGATATAAAGTAAGTGTCAATGACCTTCATCGCTGGAACAAAATTGAAGGCAAGTACCTGCAACCGGGACAACGGCTCAAGGTTCATATCGATATCACTGAGCAAAGCAGTGATCAGGGTTAATGATTATTACAGTATTACCGCTGATTAGTCATAACCGAATTTAACAGGCTATAATCTGGAAAATGAAAAATAACAAGGTTTTGCAATGAGCACAAAAATCACGCCCAGGGATCTCAGTAACTACGAACCCCTCAACAGCCTCAACGCTGAAAGCCTCAGGGAAATCTGCAACAAGCTCAACATTTCAGAAATCAATAAAGGCGATAACATTTTCCTTAAAGGCGACGCCAAGGCAGACCATATCTTTCTGCACGAAGGCACCATCGACCTGGTCGAGAATGGCAAGGTGATCAAAACCCTGCAGGCGGGAACTGCGGATACCCGAACCGCACTGGCCCACATCATTCCCAGAAACTTCACTGCAGTCGCGACCTCAAAGGCCGTTGTCTTCACCGTTGATTCCGATTTGCTGGACATGATGCTGACCTGGGACCAGACTGGCAGCTTTCAGGTTGAAGAGCTGAATACGGAACAGAATGATGACTGGATGTCACGTATTTTAAATACCGAATCATTCCGCCGTATTCCACCCGGCAATATCCAGGCGATTTTCACCAGCCTGGAAGACATCAATGTCAAACCCGGTGATATGATCATCAAGCAGGGTGACCCGGGTGATTATTTCTACATCATTAAGTCTGGCCGTTGCATGGTAACGCGAAAAATGCCCGGTCAGGACAAGGACATCAAACTGGCCGAGCTTGATGCCGGTGCTTCATTTGGTGAGGAGGCACTGATCTCCGATGCCGAGCGTAATGCCTCTATCGTGATGCTAACCAATGGTGTACTGAGTCGTTTATCCAAAGAACAGTTCCTGTCATTGCTCAACGACCCCATGCTCGACATGGTTGGCTTTGATGCCGCAAAAGAAAAGGTTGCTAGCGGTGAAGCCGAGTGGCTGGATGTGCGCCTACCCAATGAGTATCAGTCTGCGCATATCAAGGGGGCAACTCACCTGCCGTTGATTTTTTTGCGCATGAAGATCGATACACTAAATCACGACAAAAATTACATTCTGTATTGTGATACCGGCAGACGTAGCTCTTCCGCCTCCTACATCCTCAATGAGCGCGGTTTTAATACCTCGGTACTGAAGGATGGCCTGAAAGGTGTCGAGCTTTCCGAGCTTGAAGGCAATGATATTATTGCTGATTAACAAATCTACCGGGCGTTGCTAAATCTCATAACCCGGGATTTTTGATTCATCGACCTCATCGATCTGCTCTGCAGGCAGGAAGGCATCTGCATAACGCATATAAACCTTTTCCCTGATAAAGACATCAAAGATATCAGGATCGATATGACCTTCCTGTTTCATAAAGCCAAGAATGCGTAGACACTCGGATATCTTCTTGGCATCTTTATAAGGACGATCGCTGGAGGTTAGCGCTTCAAAAATATCGGCAATGCCCATCATCCTGGCTGGAATCGATAATTGCTCACGCGTCAGGCCAAGTGGATAACCTTTGCCATCCATACGCTCATGATGGCCACCTGCATACTCGGGCACCCTCACCAAATGCTTGGGGAAAGGCAGCTCATTCAGCATCTTGATCGTCATGACAATGTGATTATTGATGACTTCCCTTTCGGCATCATTGAGCGTGCCTTTTGCAATTGTCAGGTTCATCACTTCGTTTTCGTTGAGCAGGTCTTCTTCAACACCGTCGGTATTGACCCAGCGATACCTGGCAATATCCCTGACACGTTGCTGTAGCTCATCACTCATGAACTCGCCACCGACATTGCTCTTTCGAATAAATTCGCGATCATCATCGAGCTGCTTAATCCTTTCCTCATACTCCTGCTCAAGATCGCTGGTATCAGTACCTGATGCCAATCTCTCCAGTTTCTGTTCAAGCATTTTAATTTTCGCATCGCGTTTCAGCACTTCAAAACGGGCATCGACAGTATGTACACGGTCATAAATCGTTTCCAGCTTGGTTGACTTGTCGACGACATATTCAGGCGTAGTGACCTTGCCACAATCGTGTAACCATGACGCAATTCGAAGCTCATAGCGATCTGCTTCGCTCATGGTGAACCCATTTAGCTCGCCGATATCGGCATGATCGCAGGCATCGGCAATCATCATGGTCAAATCGGGAAGGCGACGGCAGTGACCACCAGTATAAGGTGATTTTTCGTCGATCGCGCCCGCAATCAGTTTAATAAAGGCTTCAAATAATTCACGCTGCTCTTCAATCAAACGGTTATTGGTCAGTGCAACTGCAGCCTGTGAAGCCAGTGATTCAGCCAGGTCACGCTCATCAGATGAAAATTCATCGGTTTCGCCGTTATGATCTTTGGAGTTAATCAGCTGAAGTACACCAATGATTTCACCCTCATGGTTCTTCATCGGTACCGTCAGGATTGACTGGGTGCGATAGCCAGTCTGCTCATCAAACTTACGTGTGCCGGAAAAATCAAAACCTTCGGCATGATAGGCATCGGAAATATTAATGGTGCGGTCTTCATGAACAGCACAGCTCACCACCATATTGAGATTAGGCTTGCCATCAATAAATAGCTGGATCGGTGGGAAGTTGATTTCAATACCACTGGTACCGCCCATATGAATATTCAGCGAGTGATTGGCAACAATGACAAACTCCAGCGTCTGGTGGTCGTCTGACATCCGGTACAGGCTACCGCCATCGGCATCGGTCAGTTCCATTGCGCCTTTTAGAATCTTGTCACAGACAATATTGGTATCCCGTTCTGCTGACAGACTGATACCAATCTCATTCAACCGCTCAACTCGCTGAACTACCTGATCCATTTTTTATCTCGCACGCTTATTTATTAAACATTTTTCTATTACTACGACAACTTATAACACCAGAACTTAGTCCTGAACACCACCTTTGGTAAGATTTTCAGGTGACAGCAGGCGCTCCAGTTCTTCTCTTGGGATATCCGTCATTTCACTGGCGACATCAATGATTGCCCTGCCTTCGGTATAGGCCTGCTTGGCAATTTTTGCACCCAGCTCGTAACCGATAACACGATTCAGTGCCGTCACCAGTATCGGATTTTTCGCCAGCGCATTTTTAATATTTGCATGATTGACGGTAAAGCCAGCAATCGCCTTATCGGCCAGCAGGCGTGAGGCAGACGCCAGCAGGTCGATGCTCTGTAATAAATCGTAGGCCACCAGCGGTAGCATGACATTGAGCTGGAAATTACCCGACTGACCGGCGATGGTGATCGAGGCATCATTACCAATAACCCTGGCGCAGACCATGGCCACCGATTCGGGGATAACCGGGTTGACCTTGCCCGGCATAATGCTGCTGCCCGGCTGTAGTGCTGGCAGCGCAATTTCACCAATGCCCGCCAGCGGCCCACTATTCATCCAGCGCAGATCATTCGATATTTTCATCAGGCTGACGGCCACGGTTTTCAGCTGACCGCTCAGGGAGACCGCCGCGTCCTGCGTGCTCATGTTTTCAAAACGATCATCGGCCACGCTAAAGCGCAGGCCTGTCTGCTGTGCCAACGACTCGGCGACCAGTGGGCCGAACGCCTCGGGGGCATTGATACCGGTACCAACCGCGGTTCCACCAATCGCCAGCTTCTTCATTGCGGGCAATGCCTGCTGGATGCGATCGATACCACTACGAATCTGTGCCGCCCAGCCACCAAGTTCCTGCCCCAGTGTTACCGGCATGGCGTCCATTAAATGGGTGCGACCGGTAGTAACCACATCGACCAGCTCGGTAGCCCGACTGCTGATAATATTTTCCAGATGAACCAGCGCTGGCAACAGGCGCTGTTCACAGGCAATGCTGGCGCTAACATGGATCGCGGTTGGGATCACATCGTTCGAGCTCTGGCTCATATTGACGTGGTCATTGGGATGGACATCGATATTCGACTGCCTGCTTGCCAGGTGTGAGATGACTTCGTTGGCATTCATATTGGTGCTGGTACCGGAACCGGTCTGGAAGACATCCACCGGGAACTCCGCATCCAGCTCACCGGCAACCATGCTCTGGCAGACATCCACAATCGCCTGGCAGCGTGCATCGTCGAGTGCACTGATTTTCTGATTGGCCCTGGCACAGGCCAGCTTGACCCTGCCCAGTGCCTGCAAAAAGGCTGGCGGCATGGTCAGGCCGCTTACCGGGAAATTATCAATCGCACGTTGTGTCTGGGCGCCGTAACAGGCAGATTCTGGTACCGCCAGTTCGCCCATGCTGTCTTTGACTATGCGAGTTTTTGACATCAGACTCTCCACATCAGGGCCGTATTCCGGCCCATTCTTCAAAAAATTATTGCTGTATAATACGCGACTTTAAGTCGAAGATCGTTACTTTATCGGAATCAACACAATGAGCAATACGCTGGAATTAAACGAACTCACTGCCATTTCACCCGCCGATGGTCGCTATGGCGCCAAAACTGCCGATTTACGTCCGCTGTTCAGCGAATTCGGTTTAATCCACCACCGGGTACTGGTCGAGGTTCGCTGGTTACAGGCGCTGGCCAACAACAGTGCCATTACCGAGGTACCAGCCTTCGATGAGCACACCAATAACCTGCTGAATAATATCGTTGAGAATTTCAGCCTTGAAGATGCGCAGCGCGTAAAGAACATCGAGCGCACCACCAATCACGACGTCAAGGCCGTCGAGTATTTCCTGAAAGAAAAGATCCAGGGTAACCAGCAACTTGAGGCCGTCTCTGAATTTTTCCACTTCGCCTGTACCTCTGAAGACATCAACAACCTGTCTTATGCGCTGATGCTGAAGTCCGGGCGTGACACTGTCATCCTGCCGGCAATGGATGAGATTATCGACAAGCTCAAGGCCATGTCGCACGATCTGGCGGCACAGCCGATGCTGAGTCGCACCCACGGCCAGACCGCCTCACCGACCACCGTCGGCAAGGAGATCGCCAATGTGGTTCACCGCCTGCGCCAGCAGCAGAAAATGACCGCGAGCGTTGACATCCTCGGCAAGATCAACGGTGCCGTCGGTAACTTCAATGCACACTACTGTGCCTATCCTGAAATTGACTGGCCCGAATTTGCCCAGGGCTTTATAGAGTCTATTGGCCTTACCATGAACCCCTATACCATCCAGATTGAACCGCACGACTACATGGCAGAGATGTTCGACGCGGTCAGCCGCTTCAACACCATTCTGATCGATTTGTGCCGCGATCTCTGGGCGTATATCTCACTGGGTTATTTCAAACAGAAGACGGTTGCGGGTGAGGTCGGTTCATCGACGATGCCACACAAGGTCAACCCGATCGATTTTGAAAATGCCGAAGGTAATTTTGGTATCGCCAATGCGCTGTTTGGCCACCTCTCGATGAAACTGCCGATTTCCCGCTGGCAGCGTGACCTGACTGACTCTACTGTACTGCGTACCCTGGGTGTGGGTTTTGCGCACAGCCTGATTGCATACCAGTCACTGAGTAAAGGCCTGAATAAACTGGAAGTCAATGCCAATAAACTCGACGAAGACCTGGGCAACAGCTGGGAGGTATTGGCCGAGCCGGTCCAGACCGTGATGCGTCGATATGGCATTGAAAATCCCTACGAGAAACTCAAGGAGATGACCCGCGGTAAAGGCATCAACCGTGAAGACATGCACGCCTTTATCAGGACACTGGAGATTCCCGAAGAAGCACGTCAGCGCCTGCTCGAATTAACACCACAGAATTACATTGGCAATGCCGAACAACAAGCCAGGAACATCTAATCATCATTCGACAAACACCTTGCCGGATGTTTTTTCTGGCGAGGTGTCACTCGATATTTTTCTGCGCAACTACTGGCAGAAAAAACCGTTACTGATCCGTAATGCCTTCCCCGGGTTGACCTCGCCTATTAGCGCAGAAGAGCTCGCTGGCCTGGCCTGCGAAGAAGACGTAAATGCACGCATCGTCATTGAAAAAGACGGCAGCAGCCCCTGGCAGGTTCAATATGGGCCATTCGATGATGACAGCTTTACAATACTGCCTGAAACACACTGGACACTTCTGGTTAACGATGTTGAAAAATATGTGCCTGAGGCCAAAGCGCTATTCGACCAGTTTCGATTTATCCCGGACTGGCGCAAGGACGATCTGATGATCAGCTATGCCGTCGATGGTGGCTCGGTAGGGCCGCACCTTGATGCCTACGATGTCTTCCTGATTCAGATCGAAGGCAAGCGCAACTGGAAAATCAGTTACCAGCATTGTAATCGATTTATCGAAGATATTGAGCTGAAGATCCTGTCCGGGTTCGATGCTGATGAAGACTGGATTCTTGAGCCAGGTGACATGCTGTATTTACCACCTAATATTGCGCATTATGGTATTGCAGTCGGCTCTTGCATGACCGCTTCTGTTGGTTTTCGTGCACCCTCTGTGCGCGCCATGGTTAGTGAGTACGCCGAATTTGTTGCCAATCATATTTCTGAAGCACTGCGTTATGGTGACCCGGATATCCGGCAACAGGCCAATCCGGCCGAAATCGACAAGTCGGCACTAATAAAAATAAAAGATATCCTGGGCCAGAAATTAACCATTGACGATAACACCCTGGCGCAATGGTTTGGCGAATACCTGACCGATGCCAGATCAAGCAATCAGCTTTCTGAAGTCAGTGAGTCAATTAACAATTTTGAGACCTTGAAAAAAAACCTCCTGTCACAGGGCGAGTTTCAGCAATCACCCTTCTCACGTTTTATTTTTACCCGTAGCGAGAACGGCGCTTTATTATTTGTTGATGGACAAAGCTATCAGACCAATATTAATCTGGCAGAAAACCTTTGCCAGAACCATACACTCAATTCCAGCGATATTTTCTCCCTGGCACTGACCGAGCACGACAAAGCTGCACTACTCAGCTTATACAATAGAGGCTGTATTAATTAATCACTACCACGCCACATGACTGAAATTAAAATTAAGCCAGTTAGCTGGGTACAGGGACAGGACACATTAAAACCGATTCGCAGAAAAGTATTTATTGAAGAGCAACACGTTCCCGAGGAACTCGAATGGGACGATTTCGATACACAATCAGTGCATTTTCTCGCCTACACCAATAATACAGCTATTGCCACAGCCCGATTGAAACCCGATGGACAGATAGGAAGAATTGCTGTAGTTAACGAATTCCGTAATAAAGGCATTGGAAAAGAGCTGCTATCAACGGTAATATCGTACGCAAAAACAAATGGCTACAACATGGTCTATCTGCATTCTCAACAACAGGTCATCGGCTTTTACCAGCAATATGGATTTGTTATTAACGGACCAGGGTTTACTGATGCAGGCATATCTCATCAGGCCATGTATAAAGTTTTAGACCCAACAGAATTATAACCATGCCAAAATTACCCGCTGAACCCTATTCTGAGGAACTACCCGCCTATTTCAATCTGGGTGAGACCAGGGCTGAAATAAAACTGAGCAGTATCGAAGATAATCGAAATGCAGCACTCGCGCTTGCCAGCCAGGCTCGATACAACATCAACATATTCAGCCAGAATATGGATGATGCTCTTTACAATAATGATGAATTTGCAGAACACATTTTTAATCTTGCGACCCGACACCCAAGCTCACAGGTGAGAATCCTGGTACAGGACTCAACACCTGCAGTAAAAAAAGGCCACCGATTAATAAAACTCGCACAGACACTGACCAGTTCAGTTACTGTCAGGAACCCACCGGCAAAAGACAGGGGTGATAAGTGCGCATTTATGACAGTTGATAATGTTGGAATTCTGTACAGGGTGAACGGAGACAACAAAAGTTATGATGCCTCACTGAATTTCATGACACCACAGCGCGCCACAAAATTAAACGAATTTTTTAATGATTCCTGGGAGCATGGCACCCCGGATTTACAGGTGAGGAGATTATTCGTTTAGGTCAGTTTCTTTACAGACAATAAGTTCAGCAGGCATCAGGTAATTTCCTTGCGCACAATCCACACCCATCTGCCTGAGAATATCCAGCGTAGCCTCGTCCTCCACCCACTCAGCAATGGTCATAAGATTCATCGCCTCTGCAACCTGTTGTATAGATTGCACCATTGCCCTGTCAATTTTATCCTTGGCAATATCCCTGACAAAAGAACCATCGATTTTTAGATAGTGGACTGGTAGCGTCTTCAGATAAGTAAACGAACTCAACCCACTACCAAAATCGTCCAGTGCAAACTTACAGCCATGAATTTTCAATTCTTCAATGAAGGCAGTCGCCTTGCTCAGATTACTGATTGCTATCGTCTCGGTAATCTCAAAACAGATACGATCTAACGAGACATTGTATTTATTTTTCTCTTCATAAATAAACTCAAGCAGGTCATCATCGTTGAGTGAATCACCTGATAAATTTACTGCTACTATATCTATTGGAACATCGGTTTGCAGGGTTATGCGATCACCAATTAATTTAAATGCTCGACTAATCACCCATCGATCAATGGCAGCCATCAGGTTGAAACGCTCCGCTGCTGGCAGGAATGCCCCTGGAACAATTATCTCTCCATCCTCACCCTTCATACGAAGCAGAACCTCAACGTGCTCAATCTCACCACTTTTCAAGTTAACAATATTCTGCTGGTACAGGCAGAATCGGTCTTCTTCTATGGCCTTGGTAATTCGCGATGTCCAGTGCATTTCACCATGACGCCGGGCTACAGCAACATCAGACTCCTCATAAACGTGAACACGATTTCTACCACCGTCCTTGGCAGCATAACAGGCAATATCTGCAGAACTAAAAATATTTGTTATGCTGGTATTTTCAGCATTAATTTCAACCGCTCCAATACTGACACCAATTTCAAATGTTTTATCTTCCCAGACAAACCTGAATTCCTTGATCTGTTCCCGAAGCATTTCAGCAATAACAATGGCCTTGTTTAAGCTACAATTTTCTAATAACACGCCAAATTCATCACCACCAAGACGCGCGACAACATCACCTGTACGCAGCACCTTATGAAACAATAAAGGCAGTTGCTGCAGCAATTCATCACCTGCAATATGCCCGCAGGTGTCATTGACAATCTTAAACTGATCAAGATCGAGATAGAGAAAAACATGCCGCCTGTTTTCAAACGCCACCTCTTCTAGAGCCTCTTTTAAATACGCCTCAAATTTTCGTCGGTTATACAGCCCCGTTAAAGGGTCGTGGCTTGCCTGGTAGGAAAGCTGGTGAGTGAGTTTTCGCGTATGACTGACATCCTGCATTACCACAACTGCTCCAAGCAGATCACCCTGGTCGTTTTTCATGGGCGCTACGGTAGCCTCTACAGCCACAATTACAGAAGCCTTATTAACCAAAGATGATTGCTCAGGAAAATTAACAATATTGCCTGTTTCAAAGCACGCACCGATGGGATCATATTTAATATTTCCTGATCGCTCATCAACAATATTCAGCACATCGTAAAAATACCTGTCCATCAATTCTTCAACAGTCATCCCTATCAATTCTTCTGCTGCAGGATTAACAAATTTTATCTTGCTATCCGTATCCACAGTTACCACAGAATCGGCTATAGAATGCAGTGTCACTTCAGCAAATTCTTTTTCTAAATTGAGCTCCGCCTCTGATCTTGAGGCACGTTTGAGCGCCTTGATAAGGTCCTCCTGATGATCAAGCACCGATTCAATAGCATGATTGATAAATCGGCCTAAATAACCAAACTCGTCCTGCCGCGTATCGTTAAAACGAATTGATTCATCACCCAGAGTAAAAGATTTTGCCGACTCAAGCATAGAAGCAAATGGCCTGGTTAGAACCATGTGCAACACCTGTCGAAGGAACAAACCAAAAATAAGTATTCCAATCCCAATTGCGAGCAACATATTTTTACGAATAGCAGCAACTGTTAGCTCTTTGTTCGGGAAATAAATTTCAACATTTATATGGTCTATATACCTCTCAATATCTGCCCCATAAACAACCAAATGTTCATATTTGTCATCCTGTTCATGAACACTACCGTACAAGATTTCTATATCATGCCAGCGAACAATAGCCGATGAAAAATCAACAACATTATTCAAACGACCAAGGCTACTATTTATCACTTCCTTAAGTCTTTCAGGGTCAGAAACGTCATTCACCTTATCTTCAATTTCATGAGCGATTAAATAAGCCCCACTCTGCCTGCTAACACTGATTTCAGCATCGACCTTATTTAGATAATAAATTGCTACTATAAGACTAACCAGTGCGAGCACCCAAAAAACGATTCCCGCAATACGCGCGGGAAGCTTAGGGTGAAATGGCAGGTTTTTTCTTTCCACTGAGACTAAACCTGATATTTTATTATTTAAAACCTAACCATCTTAAGGCCAAATAGACCGGGCAAACACCACTGACGCCCGCGCCCAACACAGCAAAACCAAGAAACCATGGAAAGAACCAGAGGACTTCGATGTTATATTCATGAACTGCAATATAACTGACCAAAATAACAGACGAAAGAGATAGCCTCATCATTCGAAATGCTGAAAACTGGAAGATGGGTTCCTTCGCCAATTTCAGCAACCCTGTATCCACATCTGCTTTTATAAGTTTTTGAGTAACCAGAGGTAGCGTCCATCCCGTTATACCCTCTATAAGCATTATTCCAACAAGAATATAAATCATCAGGTGTAATTCAAAATACAGGGCTATAAGCATGTATAGACCAACCAGAAACAGATAGACTCGATCACTCATTTCGTTACTCTCTAATATTATTATTATATTTATCAGGCCATTAACCTGGCCAGAACCTGACATCAGATTACTACATTCCTTTTGTAGTATATGGCATTTCAGGAAAATTACGAGTTAACAGCGGCACATTCTCTTACCAGGGCTGGACCCCGATAGATAAATCCTGTATATACCTGAACAAGCGTTGCACCAAGTGCAATCTTTCTTCTGGCATCATCAACTGTAAAAACACCACCGGCGGCAATCACGGGAATTTTTCCTTCCAGCCTGATTACTAAATGCCCAAGGACATGATCTGATTTATCTCTTAAAGGCCTGCCACTCAGCCCGCCCTGCTCGCTTGCCTGATGCTGATCAGTTAGGCCTTCGCGGCTATTTGTAGTATTAGTAGCAATCACACCATCAATCTTCTGTTGTATAAATGTTTCAGCCAGCTGCTCGATATCAGCATCTTCAAGGTCAGGGGCAATCTTGACGACTAGCGGCACGTACTTATCATGCAGATCATGCAAGCGAGTCTGCTCAGCCTTCAGACATGAAAGCAGCCGGCCCAGTTCTTCACCATGCTGCAGATCTCTCAAACCCGGTGTATTCGGTGATGATATATTGATAGTGACATAATCGGCATACTGATAAACGCTCGACAAAGCGGAACGATAATCATCAACAGCCTGCTCAAGGGTAGTATCACGATTCTTACCAATATTGATACCCAAGATGCACTGGTGCTGACTACGTTTCACGTTTTTTATCAGGTAATCAACACCTTCATTATTAAACCCCATCCGGTTAATAATGGCCTCATCGTCCTCAAGTCGAAACAACCTGGGTTTAGGATTACCTGGTTGAGCACGTGGTGTTACCGTACCGATTTCAACAAAACCAAAACCGCAGGCCGCGAGAGCATCAATATGATCACCATTTTTATCAAGACCTGCAGCAAGGCCTACTGGATTAGCAAATTCAAGCCCCATTACCTTAACCGGCGCTATGACAGGCTTACCAAGAAATAGTCTTAACAGGCCCAGCTTATTCGCCAGATCGAGCAGGCTCAAAGACAGACCGTGAGCTGCTTCCGGCTTTAGCATAAAAAGCATCTTTCGAACTAGTGGATAAGCCTTCATATTATCTGGACTCTATATATTCAATAATTAACTGCAAATTTCTATTGCCCCGAAACTCATTCACATCCATGCGATAAATCATTCTGTACGAAGTTGTCCCTGTCTGCAAAACATCCGCACCCTGATTAAAGGCAATCGCATCGACCTCATCACCAGATACTCCGTGACGAACTCTACACTTCAAATGTTTTTCACCAACAATGCGCCAGTCTATAACATCAAATTCATCATCAAACAGGGGCTCTGCAAAGCACTGACCCCAGGGACCCGCCAGGCGAAGGGCCTCAGCCTGCTGCAGGCTCAGTTCACCTGATAGTAAACCACCATCAGTTTCAATCACCTTGTCCAAAGTATCTCTGCCCAAACAGGCCTCAACCTGCTCAGCAAAGGCATCTGAAAATTTTTCAAAATCAGATTTCTTCAAACTCAGGCCAGCCGCCATGGCATGACCACCGAATTTCTGTATCAGCGCCGGGTACCTGGTTGCGACACTATCAAGCACATCACGGATATGGATACCCGGTATCGATCGTGCCGAACCCTTGATTTCATCTGCTCCGGCATCAGCAAAGGCAATCACTGGGCGATGGAATCTTTCTTTTAACCTGGAGGCCAGCAGGCCGACTACACCCTGATGCCAGTCCTGATCGTAAAGACACAGTGCCGCCTGCAATTTTTCAGTTTCCATATTTACCAGCAGATCATCCATGATACTTATCGCCTGCGCCAGCATATCGCCTTCAATTTCCTTGCGTTGCTGGTTAAGGTCATTCAGCATGCTCGCATAATTCATCGCCTGGGTTAAATCATCTGTAAGCAAACACTCAATACCCGCAGACATATCATCCAGTCTCCCGGCGGCATTTAGCCGAGGCCCTACGACGAAGCCAAAATCCTGGGCAGTGCAGTTACGCAAGGTTTTACCGGCGACTTCAAGCAGGGCACGAATACCCAGACAGCACTGCGCCCTGCGAATCCGATTCAGGCCCTGTTCAACCATTAGGCGGTTATTTTTATCCAGTGGCACGACGTCGGCGACCGTACCCAAAGCAACCAGGTCGAGCAGGCTCGCCATATTTGGCTCCGGCCTTTGATCAAACCAGTTTCGTGCTCGCAGTTCAGCACGCACCGCCAGCATGACATAAAAGGCTACACCGACACCGGCCATCGCTTTGCTTGGAAACGGGCAATCCTGCTGATTGGGATTCACAATCGCATTGGCCTCAGGCAGCACTTTGCCCTGTAAATGGTGATCTGTCACCACGACCTTTATTCCTTGCTGCCTGGCAGCAGCGACACCTTCAATACTGGATATGCCGTTATCCACAGTAATGATCAAGTCAGGTAACATTGCCTTTGCCAACTGTACAATTTCGGGTGTCAATCCGTAGCCATACTCAAAACGATTGGGCACCAGATATTTGACAGTGGCCAGACTCATCGAGCGTAGTGCCCGTACCATCAACGCTGAGCTGGTTGCACCATCGGCATCAAAATCACCGACAATAACCACAGACTGGTTTTCCATTACCGCATCTGCAATTATCTTCGCTGCCTGCGTGATTCCTTTTAACTGATTAAAGTCGAGCAACCCGCTTATTGAATAATCGATCTGCTCACAGCTAGTGATACCACGATTGGCATAAACTCGTTTCAATAATGAACTCAAATCACTCGAGGCTAAAGCAGGAGGAATTTCAGCGCACCGACTTACAATACTGATATCACTCATAAGTATTAATGTAGGTTTCTATTTTTTTATCACGGAAAATTTTAAACTTATCTCTTGCGCGTAACTGATAACAGACACCATTGCACGGATACAAATTAATGCGGATATTTTTCTTCATTGCCGCATTTAATACCGTCCCCAGTTGATTCACATATAAATCATTGAGCACAGCCTGCCATGCGTTGACATCGCCATGACTACTCACATCGTGGAGATCATCGATGACGGCAATAGCCCGGGAATCACCACTGGCATTCTCAATAAAATTACCTAGCTCTGTCGCCGGATAACAACCTGTTTTATTCAAAGCGGCCAGACCACTAACAATGGCATGCTGTGCATAGATGTTGGCATGAGACAATGTACCTGAACTCGGTAATACACCACCCCCCCAGAGCCAGACGCCATTAACAGGTAATTGATTATTCGCTGCACGCCTTGCATTGACACGGCTCTGGTGCAGTAACATTTGCACCTCGTTGAGTATTTTTTTCCAAAACAGTGCATCATCGCCCTGCGGCATAAATGAATAAATATTACGCCCGATGACATCATTAACAGGTGTTGTTGTGACATTGGCATGATCAGGCACATTGATAAACCAGCTATGCCTGTCGGTCATATGAAACCGAATTCCCTCTTGCTGAAAATGCTGATTCAATTCGTCAATCAGGGCCGCAGATTCCTGCTCAGTCAAATCAAGCCCCTGGGCACCTCTCAAGATGGCATGATCCATATCTGCCTGCAGATGAACAGGGTCGACACAAAACCAGTGACCCTGCTCAGTATATTGACCTGACGCCAGCGCTGATAAAGCCGCCGCCGGAAAAGAATCGATTGCATTGATAGCAAACAGGCGAGCGAGTACCTGATAAAAATCCTTTTCATTTTCAGTTTGTCGACTGGCTTTTGCCAGCCATGAGATTAGTGACCGAACAGCTTCACTATTCAGGCTATTTATTTCTGGTAAGGGCCCGCATAATCCGGGGATAACTAGATCAAGCTGCACCAATTTTACGCCTGACCTCGAACAGTGCTACTCCGGTGGCCACAGAAACATTCAGGCTCTCAACAGTTCCCTGCATAGGTATATAAACCAGCTGATCACAATTTTCCCTCGTCAGACGACGCATGCCTGTACCTTCAGCGCCCATTACTACAGCCATACGTTTACCCGCAGTAATATCGTAAAGACTGGTATCGGTATCACCCGCCGTGCCGACAATCCAGACATCGTGATCTCGGATCTGCTGCATGGCACGAGCAAGATTTGTTACCTGTACAAACGGCACCGTATCTGCTGCACCACAGGCCACTTTCCTGACTACGGCGGTAATACCCGGGCTACGATTTTTTGAAACAATGACCGCATCGACACCAACCGCATCAGCGGTACGCAGACAGGCTCCAATATTATGTGGATCCTGCACCTCATCCAGAATCAGCAGCAGCAACTCACCCTGTTTGGCCAGCACATCTTCCAGTGCCATTTGCTTTGCCTTTGAGATACGCAAATCAGCCAGCACACCCTGATGGGTTGAATCTGGACACTTCTTTTTTATTTTATCGGCCGATATTGACTGTATCGAGATATTATTTTTATTAGCCAGCTCGATAAGCTGGTTCACTCGTTTATCTTTACGACCCTGCAGCACCCATAACTGCAGCACATCTTCAGGCCGGTTTTTTATTGCAGACTCTACAGCGTGAATGCCATAAACCAGTTCACTATTATGCTTGCTCACTTAAATAATCACCTACATCACCCGATTTAAATTTTTACCAGTTCAAAATCGATACGCCTTTCGCCTCGGTCAACATTAGTGACGCGCACCCTGACGTGGTCACACAAACGAAATTCCATACCCCTGTTCTCACCCAGAAGCCGGTGTTTTACCGGATCAAACTGGTAATAATCTTTGGGCAGACTGGTGATGTGTATCAGGCCTTCAACATAATAATCATCCAGCTCGACAAACAGGCCAAATGAAACGACTGCAGTAACGTGTGCAGTAAATTCCTGGCCAATCTTGTCCAGCATATAATCACACTTCAGGGCAAACTCGGCATCACGGGTTGCCTCATCGGCACGGCGTTCATTATTAGAACAATGCTCACCCATCGTCGCCATCTGTAACGGGTCATACATATATTCACTTTTCTTTCTTTTATGAATGATATGTTTTAATGCCCTGTGTACCAGTAAATCGGGGTATCGGCGTATCGGCGAAGTAAAGTGCGCATAGGATGACAGCGCCAGACCAAAGTGGCCGGTATTTTCGGCTTTATATACTGCCTGCTTGAGTGAACGCAACAACAGAGTTTGTACCAGGTGACGATCTTCCCTGCCCTTGAGCAGCGCAGTTATTACCGAATAATCCATAGATGTAACATTTCTCTGCGGTTCACCCAGTTTTAGATCAAGCTCACTCAAAAAACCACGCAGGTCTTCGATCTTGTCATCATCAGGACGATCGTGATCACGGTACAGGGCTGGCAAATCGTGCTTTAAAATCATTTTTGCCGCCGAGACATTGGCTGCAATCATGCATTCTTCGATAATCCTGTGTGCGTCATTTCTCACGAAAGGCTTAATGCTCTCAATACGCTTGTCATCGGTGAAATTAATTTTCGTTTCTGTTGAATCGAATTCAATAGAACCACGTTTAATTCGCGCCTTCATAAACGCACCATATAGAGCATAAAGATCTTCAAGGTGCGGCAGCAAAGTCTTTAGGCGTTTGCGTGTGGCTTCATCTCTTTCAACAACAGCATCGGCAACCTCATCGTAAATCAAGCGTGCATGTGAACGAAAAACGGCTTCATAAAATTTAAACTTTTCAATCTCGCCATGTTCATCGATCTGCATTTCACAGACCATGCAAAGGCGGTCGACATCTGGATTGAGCGAGCACAGGCCGTTCGATATTTCTTCAGGCAACATAGGGATAACGCGACCGGGAAAATAAACCGAAGTCGCACGCTCATAGGCACTTCTATCCAGCGCTGAACCCGGCTTCACATAATGCGCAACATCTGCAATCGCCACCAGTAAGCGCCAGCCATTACCGGCAGGCTCACAATAGACGGCATCATCAAAATCGCGCGCATCCTCTCCATCGATCGTCACCAGGGGTATCGCCCGTAAATCGACGCGACCCTGCTTGTCCTTATCTTTGACTTCAGCACCCAGCTTACCGGACTCTTCCAGGACATCCTCAGGCCATTCATGTGGCAGGCCGTGATTATGAATTGCGATTTCAATCTCCATCCCCGGATCCGATTCATCACCGATGACATTCACAACTCGGCCAATGGCCTGCCTTTTGAATGTCGGCTGTTGGGTAATCTCAACTTTTACAATCTGCCCGGCCTGTGCACCACCCAGACCATCGGCAGCCAGTAATATGTTCTGCGGCAGGCGTTTACTGTCTGGCGTGACGAAATAGATACCACTTTCATTAAATAGACGACCAACAACGAATTGATTAGCGCGCTCAATAATACTGATCACAGCACCTTCGCGGCGACCACGGCGATCGATACCCGATATCTGGACCACTGCCCGGTCTCCATGCATCAGGGTCTGCATCTGTTTCGCGCTCAGGAATAGATCATCACCACCTTTCTCTGGTACCAGAAAGCCGAAACCGTCCGGGTGCGCAATCACCCTGCCCCGAACCAGACCCTCTTCCTCAACCGACAGGTAACCACCGCGCCTGTTTTGCACCAGCTGGCCATCACGCACCATGGCACGTAGGCGACGGCGTAAGGCCTCGTGCTCATCGTCGGTTTTCATCTTGAGATGATCCAGCAGCTCCTCCAACGTCATCGCACTCTGCTCCCTGATCAACGTCAGGATCAGTTGACGACTGGCAATGGGGTTTTCATAGCGACTGGCTTCGAGATGCGCCTCAGGATCGGCGATCAGCGGCTTTTTACTGCTCCTGCGGCCTTTCGATTTGGCCTCCTCCGCCTTACCACGACTACGCGCCCGCCTGCTTTTGGGCTTGCTGCCTGTATCGGCACTGGGTGTACCGCTGCTTCTTTTGGACTTTGTGGTAGTTTTTGCAGTAGCTTTTTTGGCTTTAGCGGTTTTCTTGCTATCACCGG
The DNA here is from genome assembly GCA_029880105.1 of Gammaproteobacteria bacterium. Lineage (GTDB taxonomy): Bacteria > Pseudomonadota > Gammaproteobacteria > SZUA-229 > SZUA-229 > LH-M37. The sequence goes on along the minus strand of JAOUPA010000005.1, from coordinate 10,892 downwards.
TCTCGGTTTTGGTCCTGGCAGCTGATCTGCCTTTTTTACTCGGGCTGGATTTTGCAGAAACTATTTCTTTCGTACCAGTTTTAGTTTTAGTTTTAGCTTTGGCTCGAGCTTTAGCCCTGGTACCTGTTTTGCCCTTTGGCTCTACCTCAACCTTCGCTTTGGTCGTTTTCCGACGACTGGCTTTGGCTTCTGCCTGGGTTTTGGTTGCTGCCTTTTCCTCAGCTTCGGCCTTTACCTTAGCTTTGGCTTTGGCCCTGGATTTTGCCCCGGTAATTGATTGAACTAGTGACTTCGCCATAGACCGGGTTTTTGCCGCCATGCTCGTCTTAGTGTTTGTTTTTTTGCTGTTTTTTTCTGTCATATGCGAATTGTAACCGCCATACCAATATATTGATACACGGTAAATTGACAGAATATCATTCAGGCTGTAAAGTTCGCGCCTGTCTCGGATCAACGATCCAGCTGCACCTTGCCCAGGTGGCGGAATTGGTAGACGCGCTAGCTTCAGGTGCTAGTGGCCTTACGGTCGTGGAGGTTCAAGTCCTCTCCTGGGCACCATCTTAATATCCTGAATTTAAAACACATTTATCCTTGAAAAAATCGACTGTTTTTTTCGATATCACTTATCCAGTAGATAACCAGAACAGTCAAAACACCTATTTGATTGAACTTCAGGTATAATGCACATCAATCTCTGGTGCAAGTAGGTCTGCACCTCTTTTCACTGAAGCGATCACTCTCGATTCGCTTCGAAACAAACCGTTTCCGCCTAGACCATCCCGTTTCTTGTGAATCAGGTAGGCCGATCCCAAGAGAATATCAAAATATGTCATTTGAATCCCTCGGCCTTAGAGCCGAATTACGCCGTGCTGTATCTGAAAATGGTTATAGCACCCCTACACCAATACAAACCCAGGCCATCCCCCTGATACTAAAAGGCCAGGATTTAATGGGTGGCGCACAGACTGGCACCGGCAAAACCGCCGGCTTCACCCTACCCCTGTTACAGCGCCTGATGGAAACAGAAAAGCCCCAAAAAGGCCGTCGCCCTACCCGTGCACTGGTTCTTACCCCTACCCGTGAACTGGCCGCCCAGGTATTTGAAAGTGTAGAAACTTATGGCCGCTACCTGCCGTTAAAATCAGCCGTTGTATATGGTGGTGTCAGCATCAACCCACAGAAAATGAAACTGATTCGAGGTGTCGATATACTGGTAGCGACCCCGGGCCGCCTGCTCGACCATGTTAACCAACGCTCAGCCGATCTCTCGAAAGTAGAAATTCTGGTACTCGACGAAGCCGACCGCATGCTCGATATGGGTTTTATCCACGATATCCGCAAGATACTGGCGCTCTTACCCAAACACAAACAAACCCTGCTGTTCTCGGCGACTTTCTCTGATGAGATCAAGCAGCTCTCCAGCACATTATTGCATTCGCCCGCACTGATTGAAGTTGCACAACGCAATGCCGCCACCGAAACAGTGACCCAGGTCATTCACCCCGTTGATAAGAACCGCAAACGCGAGTTACTCTCTTTCCTGATTGGTTCAAACAACTGGAGACAGGTACTGGTCTTCACCCGCACCAAACACGGTGCCAATAAACTGACCAAACAGCTCGACAGCGACGGTATTACTGCCGCTGCGATTCACGGTAACAAAAGCCAGGGAGCACGCACCAAGGCACTGGCCGATTTTAAAGCCGGCAAGGTACGCGTACTGGTTGCCACCGATATTGCCGCACGCGGTATTGATATTGATCAGCTGCCACATGTGGTGAACTTCGAACTACCCAATATTGCTGAAGATTATGTGCACCGCATCGGTCGAACTGGCCGTGCTGGCAATGAAGGCGAGGCCATGTCGCTGGTGTGCGTCGATGAATTGAAACTGCTCAAAGATATTGAGCGTTTAATTAAGCGTGACATTCCTAAAGAGGGGATAACCGGTTTTGAGCCAGATCCGTCTATTAAGCCAGAGCCGATCAGCCGTGGCCGAGGTGGACAGCAGGTAGCGCCGGGTCGAACTGCAGGTAATCGACGCCCCTCATCCAGACCAAATAACCAGAAACGGTTTCAGGGTAATTCACAAAATCGTGGACGTCGCAGCTCTGCCAGTGCAGCCTAGTTACTCAACATTCATCTAAAACTGGGAGCAGTGCAGCTGGTCACTGCTCCCTCTTCCAGCCATTACTTGCTAAAAAGCTTGATAGTGGCATCACACTAAGACCATAACGTGATACCACAATAGTGCAGATGTAATTCTGAGTATTTTTTGGCATTACCTGTAGATAGGCGCATAATATTAATAACGCATTTATTTTGTGCGGGGTGTGTCATGAATACAGATCAGCGATTGCAGCAAACTATTAATGACATGGTTGATGACCGTCGAGGTATTCTCGCGGCAGATGAAAGCGCCCCAACCATCAAAAAACGCTTTGCCGCGATCAACCTTGAATCCACCGAAGCTACCCGTTCCAGCTATCGTTCGTTATTGCTCGAGACACCCGGCCTCGGCGAATACATCAGCGGCGTTATCCTGTTTGAAGAAACACTCACGCAGGCTAATGCTGCAGGTACACCATTACCAGCCGTAGCCTGGCATCAGAAAATCGTCCCCGGCATCAAGGTCGACAAGGGCACTGAGGCACTGGCTGGTGCACCCGGTGATCTCATCACCAAGGGTCTCGATGGCCTGGCCGATCGACTGGTCACTTATGTTGAACAGGGCGCCCGTTTTGCAAAGTGGCGTGAGGTCTACCCGATCACCGATATCAATCCGACACCACTGGGGCTCCACGCCAACGCCGAGCGGCTGGCACATTATGCCAAAACCTGCCAGGAACTGGGTGTGGTACCCATTGTCGAGCCTGAAGTGCTGATGGATGGCAACCATGACATAGCGCGCTGCGCTGTCGTCACCGAACAGGTTTTGCACGCTGTGTTCAATGTGCTGCTACGATATGGCGTAACACTGGAGCACATGATCCTAAAACCAAATATGGTACTACCGGGTAAAGATTGCCGCATTGCGCCTCCCGAAGAAATTGCCGAAGCGACACTAAACATATTTCGTCGCACTATTCCCGCAGCAGTGCCCAGCATTAATTTTCTCTCCGGTGGTCAGACACCCGAGGAGGCCACGGCAAATCTCAATGCCATCAATCAGATTGGCGGACCATGGCAACTAAGTATTTCCTATGGTCGCGCGCTACAGCAACCGGTCTTACAGGCATGGCAGGGTAAAGCAGAGAATATCAGCGCAGCACAGGCAGCACTATTAAAACGTGCCCGACTCAACAGCCTTGCACGTCTGGGAAAATATGCAGCAGTGATGGAAACAAAAGCGTAACATCCTTCATCAGACACAGCTACTAGCACGCTGTCGTCATTGATACATTCAGCGCAGTTAACTGGAACGAGCTGGTTATTCTGCTCCGACAAACGCAATCATCAAAACATCAATGGTTGTGATTTGCCGAATAGAGTTGCTTGATTGTTATGTCGATATACGTATTAAGATCTGCAATAACATGCCAATCTCACAGATCAGATATAGATTATTGATTTAAAGCGTCATATAGGTCAAGATTAACTGATACCCGCCGCAGTGGCTGTAATATATCAAGAGGTTGCTATGCCCTATTCACTCGAACAAATTCATGAGCTGGATGTTCTGATTCGCTACAATCTGGAAAGCTCACAGCAGGGTATCAAGGTTCACAAAAGTGCCAACCCGGAAACCATTGAAGCAGTTAAACGCCTGCACCAGAAAGGTATGTTGACTCAGATCGATGGCGGCTATTTAACTGATTTAGGGCGCACTGCCGCCGAACACGCACAAACTTTGCTACTGATGTTAGCACCGGTAACAGAAGCCAGCTGATTGGATAAACTCCCTCCCTCTCTTTCATCCCCTTCACAGAAGGTTTTGACCGGGACGATTTGAATTTCTGTTATCATAGGCGGGCTTCCAATTTTCATTTAAGAATACCCGTCTGTGACCACAACCGCTTTCAAATCATTACCACTCTCAACTGAGTTTCTGGCCAACCTAGAGTCTTTAGATTACAAGGCTATGACCTCGATTCAGGCACAAAGCCTACCGGCAATATTAAATGGACAGGATATACAGGCACAGGCCAAAACAGGTAGTGGCAAAACAGCGGCTTTTGGCATTGGTTTATTACATCATATCAATGCACAAAATTATGAAACACAGGCACTAGTGCTCTGCCCGACCAGGGAACTGGCAGATCAGGTTGCCAAAGAAATTCGCCGACTGGCACGCCCCATAGCCAACCTGAAAATTCTTATTCTATGTGGCGGATCCCCGATTAATGCACAACTGGCTTCACTGGAACATCAGCCCCATATAGTTGTCGGTACCCCGGGAAGAATTTTAAAACACCTGCAAAAAGGTTCGTTAAAAATCGACCGGGTAAAAACACTCGTACTGGATGAGGCAGACCGTATGCTCGACATGGGGTTCCACGATGACATTATGCAGATTATTCATTACGCACCGGCACAGCGGCAGACCCTGCTGTTTTCAGCCACCTACCCTGATGAAATAAAAGAGATCAGCCTGGCGATTCAAAACAACCCGGTAGATATTTGCGTCGAAACTCTGCACGACAACAAAAAAATAAAACAGATTTTTTATGAAATTGAAAAAGGTGACCGAACTAAAACATTAGTCGCACTGCTACAACATTATCGACCAGAATCTACCGTGGTATTTTGCAATCGCAAACACCAGTGCAAGGAACTGGCAGACGAACTCTGGCAACAGGGGTTTCATGCTCTTGCACTACACGGTGATCTTGAACAGAAAGATCGTGACCAGGTACTGGTACAGTTTTCCAACAAGAGCAGCTCGATTTTAATTGCCACCGATGTCGCTGCGCGAGGTCTGGACATCAAAGACCTGTCTGCTGTGATCAACTTCGAATTACCCCATGACCCGGAAATTCACATTCATCGCATCGGCCGTACTGGCCGTGCTGGCAATGAAGGCCTGGCACTTAGCCTGTTTATGACCTCCGAGGCGCGCAAGGTGACTGTGATCGAAGAATACCAAAAAAGCACTGTTCGTATTGAACCGCTAAGCTCATTAAAAAGCCGCGAAAATTTCAAGCTCAGCCCGCCGATGGTAACACTGTGCATCAACGCTGGCCGTAAGGATAAAATTCGTCCTGGTGACATACTGGGCGCACTCACCGCCAACACCAACCTGCCCGGAAAACAGATAGGCAAGATTGATCTCTTCGATAATATTGCCTATGTAGCTGTAGAGCGCTCTATTGCCAAACAGGCGCTAAAGATTTTAACTGAAGGCAAAATCAAAGGCCGCAGGTACCGCGTTCGCAAACTACGTTAAAGTATGCCCAGCAACCCTGTTCAGACAGATGTTTTAATTATCGGTGCCAGCGCCTCCGGTTTGATGTGCGCGATCGAAGCAGGCAAACGTGGCCGCAAGGTCATTGTGCTTGATCATGCAAATAAGGCTGGAAAAAAAATCCTGATGTCAGGCGGCGGCCGCTGCAACTTCACCAATTACAATATCAGCGCCGATAATTATATTTCGCACAACCCACACTTTTGCAAGTCCGCACTCAGCCGTTACACGCAATGGGATTTCATCGCCCTGGTTGATACATACCGAATTCCATATCATGAAAAGGATCATGGACAGTTATTCTGCAATGATAGCGCCAAAGATATTCTCAATATGTTATTACAAGAATGCCAAAAGGCTGGTGCAGCAATCAAACTCAAATGCGAAATACAGAGCATTGAAAAATCCAGTGATCACTTTATTACCCGCACCTCACTCGGTGACTACCAAAGCGAATCACTGGTTATCGCTTCAGGCGGTTTATCCATTCCAAAGATGTGCGCCAGCCCACTCGGTTACAAAGTTGCAGAGCAGTTTGGCCATCATGTCTGGCCCACATCAGCAGGACTGGTGCCTTTTACCCTGCAACCCGGAGACATGGGAAAATTCAGCGAGCTCTCCGGCATTTCGGTGAATTGCATTGTTAGCAATGAACGTGCCTCGTTCAGGGAAAATATTCTTTTTACACATCGTGGCTTGAGCGGTCCAGCTATATTACAGATTTCTTCTTACTGGAACCCCGGTGAAGCTATCGATATCAACCTATTACCAGATATCAATATAATCGGCTTAATAAAGTCAAAACAATCCGTTCAGCCCAATACACGATTAAAAACTGTACTCGGTGAGGCACTACCAAAACGACTGCTACCGGCATTATTTGATGAAATAACTCTCGAAAAAACCTTGCAGGAGTTATCACAAGTTCGTATCAGGGAGATTGTTGCACGACTGCATAGCTGGTCAGTCAAACCCAACGGCACCGAGGGTTATCGCACAGCCGAAGTCACACTAGGTGGTGTGGATTGTGCTGAGCTGTCATCTAAGACAATGGAGTCCAACAAAGTTAATGGACTTTATTTTATCGGCGAAGTCATCGACATCACCGGTTGGTTGGGTGGCTATAATTTTCAGTGGGCATGGTCATCCGGCTGGTGCGCCGGACAGGTTGTTTAAACTTTACTTCTGGGATCTTGAGTATTTAATTGTGTGTACGGCCATCATCTCACCACCGGCCTCAAGACTCAGTATTTCAGACTCAAACGGATAGGTTTCTTCAATCAACGACATTGCATGGTCGGTAACCAGTATCTGACCTGGCTCACCCAGATCTTCACCGAGCTTACTGGTATTATTAACAGGAGCTCCAAAAAAATCATCCTGACTGGGAATCAGGCATTTGCCATGATCAATACCACAGGACAGCTTAATATCCAGTTCATCAGGCGTAATAATGTTGGCAGCCTCCATTGCCAAATTTAGTGCGACTGCTGCACGCACGGCATCATCTGGATATTCAAAACAGGCATAGGCATTATCGGCTTCAAAACGCACGATTCGCCCTCGATAACTTTCCACTATAGGCCTGGATGTTAGTTGCATACGGCGCACCATAGAAAGATAGTGGACTATGCCATGTTCGCGACTCAATCGGGTAAAACCAGACATATCAACAACCATAATGGTCACCGTCTGCCCATATTGATCCCACAATTGTGTTTCAATACCCTTGCGTATTTCAGCTTTAGGCTCCTGAATATAATTCAGCAATAAATCGTGAAAGTGGCGATTATCCATATCATGCAAGCTCAATATACCTAACGTCAGAATTTAGCACTTTAATGACCGTCAAAATTATTGACATAACTAATTCAGACTATCAATCAGAGTATTCAGAGTTGTACTAGGACGCATCACTTTTGCAGTCAGTTCTTTATCTAGACGATAGTAACCACCAAGCTCAGCTGGCTTACCCTGCACTGCGTTCAGCTCTTCGACAATTTTCATTTCATTATCGGTCAACTGTTTTGCTATTGGTGTAAATTTCGTCTGCAAATCGGTATCATCAGTTTGCTCTGCTAGCATCTGCGCCCAGTACATTGCCAGATAGAAATGACTACCACGTGTATCCAGTTCACCGGTCTTACGCGAAGGAGATTTATCATTATTCAGGAACAAGCTATTGGCCTTATCAAGCGCAGCGGCGAGCACGGCCACTTTTTTATTATTTTTCTTTTGCGCCAGGTCTTCCAGTGATACCGCCAGCGCCAGAAACTCACCTAGCGAATCCCAGCGTAAATGATTTTCTTCAACTACCTGCTCAACCATTTTGGGCGCGGAACCACCGGCACCGGTTTCAAACAGGCCGCCGCCTGCAAGCAAAGGCACGATGGACAACATTTTCGCGCTGGTACCCAGCTCTAAAATGGGAAACAGGTCGGTCAAATAATCACGCAGTACATTACCCGTCACAGAGATCGTATTTTTACCAGCCCTGACACGTTCCATGGTGTAGTTAATTGCTTCCACGGGTGACATGATTTTTATTTCGAGGCCATCGGTATCGTGATCCTTAAGATAGGTCTCGACCTTGGTAATCAGGTTTACATCGTGTGCACGATTTTTATCCAGCCAGAAAATTGCTGGTTGGCCGGTTAGTCTTGCACGATTAACCGCCAGCTTTACCCAGTCCCGGATTGGCAGGTCTTTGGTCTGGCACATACGCCAGATATCTCCCTGCTCAACTTTGTGCTGCATTAATGTATTACCCGACGCATCGGTTACACTTACCGTACCTGCATCAGGAATCTCAAACGTTTTATTGTGTGAGCCATATTCTTCAGCTTTCTGTGCCATCAGGCCCACATTGCTGACATTACCCATAGTGGCGACATCAAAGGCACCATGCTTTTTACAGAAGTCAAAAACCGCCTGATAAATACCTGCGTAGTTACGATCCGGTATCATTGCCTTGGTATCATGCAGCTTACCATCAGTGCCCCACATCTTTCCTGACGAACGCAAAGCCGCAGGCATCGAGGCATCAACAATTACATCACTGGGTACGTGCAGGTTGGTTATCCCTTTATCTGAATTGACCATTGCAAGTTCGGGGCGCGTCTGATAGACAGCCTGGATATCATCTTCAATCTCTTTACGTTGGGCATCAGGCAGGCTGGCGATTTTGGCATAGACATCACCGAGGCCATTGCGTGTATCAACGCCCAGTTTTTCAAAAGTCGCCGCGTGCTTGGCAAATACATCTTTGTAATAAACACTGACTGCATGACCAAACATAATGGGGTCAGAGATTTTCATCATGGTCGCTTTAAGGTGTAGCGAAAGCAGAACACCCTGAGCCTTCGCCTCCTGCATCGCCTCTTCATAAAACGCACGTAAGGCTTTACGGCTCATCCGAGTAGCATCAATCACCTCACCGGCCAGTACTGGCGTTTTTTCTTTCAGTACGTGGGTTTCACCGGCATCGGTAGTCAATGTGATTTTCACATCACCTGCAGTTTCGATAACCACCGACTGCTCACTGGAATAAAAGTCACCATCACTCATCGAAGCGACATGTGATTTTGAATCGGCTGACCATGCACCCATCGAGTGCGGATGTTTCTGCGCATACTCTTTAACCGGACCGGCTACACGACGGTCTGAGTTGCCTTCGCGCAATACCGGGTTAACCGCGCTACCTAGGACTTTGGCATAGCGCGCCTTTATTTCCTTCTCGGTTTCGTTAGCAGGCTCTTCAGGATAATCAGACACATCATATCCCTTGCCCTGTAGCTCTTTTATTGCAGCCTTTAGCTGTGGAATCGAAGCACTAATATTCGGCAATTTAATGATATTCGCTTCTGGTGTTTTAGCGAGCTCACCCAGTTCGGTCAGGGCATCACCCAGCTTCTGCTCAACAGTAAGATTATCGGGAAAATTGGCAATAATGCGTCCAGACAGAGAAATATCACGCGTTTCAACATTGACACCTGCGGCACGTGTATAGGCCTGTACGATAGGCAGGAAGGAATAAGTGGCCAGGGCTGGCGCTTCGTCTGTTTCAGTATAGATAATGGTTGAACTTGGCATTATTGGAGCCTCTGAAAATAATCTTTAGCAAAATTAGTTGCACATTATATTTCAGATTGAGGATGGATTCACTCCAAATAACCAGATGAATAGCATCCACCGGGAAATTTAGAGATCGCCCAAATAAAAGCGGGCACGATGGCATTAACCACCGCACCCTAGCAGCGCATGACTACTGCTAAACCCGGTCCTTCTATCATGGATACAACTTGGTTCAGAAAAGCAGGTTTGCATGAGCAGTTACACTACTATCTTCTCCGGATCCAGACATGCACTAGATCCGTTTATACCTGTAAAGATTAACTTTTGCTTTCAGCGCCATTATTGGCACGTGCTTCGTTCATCTTTTTCAACATTTCTTCATAACGCTTCTGTGACTCTTCACGACGCTGTTGCATCTGTTTCATATGCTCAGCGCGCTGTGCCTCAATCTGCTCCTGATTCATTGGCTGGTAGGCACCGGGAACAAAGCCTGGATTCTGCCCATTAGGGACAGCAAAGTTTGGGGCATAACCCTGTGGTGCCTGCGCAGCCGGTGCCTGTGCAGCTGGTGCATTCTGTGTTGGTGCTATAGGTGCAGGTGCATAACCATATGGTGCTGGACCATAGCCATAAGGCGCATAACCATAACCATTTCCGCCGTTATAACCGTTGTAACCATTCCAGCCATTGTTGCCATAACCATTACCGTTACCACGACCATTACCTCTGGCGTTCATACCAAAAGAAAAATCACCGTCGAAGTCACCTGAACCGTCACCATAACCATTACCGTAGCCGTTACCATTACCATTGTTGTAACCGTTACCGTAACCATTATTATTGAAAGGACCCCACCAAGCATGTGCCGATGTGGTGACTATCAGTGCTGCAACAGCAGCAATTGTTTTTAATGTTTTCATTTTCTATCCTCGAAAATTTTAATATTTATCGTTTCAACAAGACTTAAATCGAATGAAATTCGTCGTAGGCCTGCTGCATTTTTTGTTGCATTTCAAATTGAATCTGCTGTGTTTTTAAGCGCAGAACTTCCAGCCTCTTCTGTCTTTCAATTCGTTCCTGATCCATTTGATCAAATGATGCCGTTCTAAACTGATTCATCTCAGCAACTTTAGCTTCATGTTTACGTCTAGCCTCTTCAATCAAAGCGAGACTCTGCTGGCGTCTTTCATCAAAATCATTTGAAGAGCGTGCAGACCGTGCCTGATAATTTGCATCAGGTACAAATGCATCCTGCACAACCTGGTCATTGATCTGAGCAACTTCAACATCACTTGCTTCTGAGGCATCGGATGCCATATCAGTCGCCTGCATCATGCCGTCAATATCAAGTAGCATATTGGCTATTACAGGTTCATCCTTAAAGTACGTCACTGCCGCGATGACCGTAATAGTA
>JAOUPA010000222.1 GCA_029880105.1 Gammaproteobacteria bacterium | reverse complement strand
TGTTATATGTATTCAAAATACAAGATGACTCCATGTTAAAAATCCTGCCACTCGCCATCATCAGTTTTATGTGGTAATGCGACTTTTTTCTCAGTCGAACCACTAGCAGTTGGCCTGGAGAGTTTTGGTGAGGCCTTGTGTGTTACCGATGGCCTGGCAGCAGATTTTGTTACCTTATGTCTGACATAGTCACTTTCATTCAACTTGAAGAAGGCGACCAGCGCATCCAGTTCCTGGGCCTGCGCACCCATCGCCTCACTGGCTGCCGCTGCTTCTTCGACCAGCGACGCATTCTGCTGTGTCATCTCATCCATCTGCAACAGTGCCTTATTTACCTGACCAATACCGTCAGACTGTTCCTTACTGGCCGCAGCAATTTCAGCGACGATATCACTGACCTTCTTCACTGAGTCAACAATTTCAGACAGGGCACCACCCGATTCACTGACCAGTTTCGAGCCATTTTCGACCTTGGCGACACTGTTCTGGATCAGGCCCTTAATCTCTTTTGCCGCCGTGGCGCTTCGACCCGCCAGGTTTCTTACTTCACTGGCCACCACCGCGAAACCACGACCCTGCTCACCGGCACGGGCCGCCTCGACGGCAGCATTCAGTGCCAGCAGGTTAGTCTGGAAGGCAATCTCGTCGATCACACCGATGATGTCAGCAATCTGTTTACTGGCCTCATTGATCTCATTCATCGCATTAACCGCTTCACTGACTACCCTGCCACCCATGTCGGCCTGTTCGCGGGCGGCTATCGCCAGCTGGTTGGCATGCTGGGCATTTTCAGAGTTCTGGTTCACCGTGCCAGTCATTTCTTCCATACTGGAGGCTACCTCTTCAAGGCTCGATGCCTGTTCCTGGGTACGCTGGCTCAGGTTGGCATTACCCTGTGAGACCTGCTCAGAGGCAATACTGACTTCGCTGGCACCGGATTTGATGCCGCCGATGATCTCCAGCAGCTTTTTGATGGTCTGGCCGATCGAGCCGTAGACACCTACTGCACCCGCTTCGATCTTCATATCCAGGTTACCGTTGGCCAGGGCCTCGGAGATCTGCATCAGCTCTGCCGGGTCACGACCCAGCTGGGCATTGACACTGCGCAGAATCATGACAGCCATAAACACCGCAATAATCACCGCGATCAGCACCACAAATATAATCATGTTGTTTGCCAGCGAGATAACCGAGGCAATGGCGCTCATCTCGGACTCTACCGTTGCATCGCCGACGGCTTCGTTTTTCTCCAGAATCTCTAACATGACCGTTGCGGAATCTTCGTAGTTATCACGTGCGATTTTGTAGGTCTTGAACAGTTCAACAGCCTCTGCAAAGTCAGTTTTTTGCTTGGCCACCGCCTGTGTCAGCGCAGCGCTGTATCTCTGGCCTTTGTAGGCACCATCGGGTACGGTAGTTTTCTGGAAGCCGGTATAGCTCATCATGGATTCAGCGCCATCATCCAGCATCTCCATACCTTCCCTGATACCTGCCTCTGAATCACGCATGTCTTCAAAATTCTTCATTCGCGCGTAGTAGTACATGGTTTTCAGCATACCAATCTGGCTTTCCATGGTGCCATCCGCCGCTGCCCATTTCTGTGCAAGCCCTGTGTTCCAGCTAATATTCTTGTTTGGACTCTCCTCCAGCTCATCCACAGCACCGTCACCTATCACCTCGGCATGGGTCATCAAGCCCTGAAACGCATAAAAATTCTGTTTCAGGCGTTTATCGACCGCAGAAAAGGCCTCAAACTCGGAGACCACGATCTCCGCTGCGGCTTCATAGTCCTGCTCGGCATCAATCACCCGCGACACATCGGCATCACTGATCAGGCCGGCATTTTTCATTCGATCCAGCGCCTCTTTAGCCGTCTTGGCATGCTCCTTCATCTCATCGTGAGCCTCAGCCTTATCGGCCAGGCCGGCAAAAACCTCTTCGATCACCAGCATCTTCGCCTGGACACCAATCGAACCCTCCATGGCGCCATCGGCCGAGTCCCAGGCGGGCCCGGTAACGTATTCCAGCGACTGGCTCAGGCGATTGACACCGTAATAACCGGTAATACCGCAAACCAGGACCAGTGCGGTCAGCGATAAAAACGCGGCACCGATTTTGGATGACATCTTCATATTCAGGTTCATCGTTTATTTCTCCCTTTCTTCTACTTGTTGTCTGTTAAAAACTCAAAAACACACATGATCATGCAATGACCAGTATGCAGCTATTTATTTCAGGATTTTAATATTTATTTATTTTTAGCTCTTTCTGGCTATTTACCATATTCAGGAATGCATATTATTCTCAAATTATAATATACCCTGTCATTAACGCCCTGATTTCAGGGCAAATAAAACACCCATTTGTCAGAAAAGCTCGATACCGCCTGCGCCCATCGAGGTCTGTTTCACCGGGTTTTCTTTTTTCAGCTCTTCACTCACTTTCGCAATGTCTTCTTTCATGACCGACAGGATCTCTTTTGCACCCGCCTGGTCGGCATTATGCAGAATCACAACATTCTGGTTTATCCGGTCGAACAAGCGCTCGAGATTTCCTGACCGGGTACCACAGTGGGCAACCAGCTGCTGCACAATGTCTTCAAACTGGAATGAACGTACTACGGTAGTGATATTCTGGTTGATCATCTGGCTCAGTTCCTGGTACTGCTGAAGCTGGGCCTGTGCATCGCTAGAAGTCTCGGCTATATGCTGAATCAGATCATTCTGCTCTTTCAGTTGCCCACTCAGGTTATTCAGGCTCTGCATCAAGGTTTTAATGGCATCACTGACCACTGAGCCCATCTGTGATAGTTCGTCACTGATTTCAGAATGCTCACGCTTGATCAAACCATATAATTCACCTTCGAGATCATACAGTAATGACTGGATATCAGAGGTTTCATTGTGTTTTGTCATTACGCCTTTTCTCTCTTGGCCTGTTGTTCATTCATGACATAAAAGCCAGTTATTTATCTTCACCGATGAGCATATCAATTTTTCGGGCTATCTGGTTTAAAGGTAGCACATAATCGGCAGCTCCGAGTTTAACAGCTTCACCCGGCATTCCCCAGACTACGCTGCTATTTTCATCCTGGGCAATGGTTTTGGATCCGGAAT
>JAOUPA010000221.1 GCA_029880105.1 Gammaproteobacteria bacterium | reverse complement strand
AAAAAGGTATCAAGATAATCGCACTTCGCTGCGCCGGTTTTAATAATGTGGATACCGATGCTGCACATAAACTGAACATTACCGTTGTACGCGTACCCGCCTATTCGCCTAATGCTGTAGCCGAACATACCGTTGGTCTGATGCTTTCATTGAACAGAAAAATTCATCGTGCATATAACAGGGTACGTGACAGTAACTTTGCCCTTGATGGATTACTCGGTTTTGACTTTTCCGGCCGCACCATCGGCATTGTCGGTACCGGAAGAATTGGCAGCATCGTGGCACGTATCATGAGCGCAATGGGCATGGACGTATTAGCTTTTGATCCGGTTAAAAATATCGAGTGTGAGAAAATCGGGGTTAACTATGTCGGCTTTGATGAACTATTAACCAGGTCTGACGTTATCTCTTTACACTGTCCATTAACAGATGAAACAAAACATATTATCGATAGCGCTGCACTCGGTAAGATGAAAAACGGTGCCATGCTGATCAATACCAGTCGCGGAGCTGTATTAGACACCTGCGCAGTGATCGAAGGGCTTAAATCAAAAAAAATTGCTTATCTGGGACTGGATGTTTACGAACAGGAGAGCGAACTATTTTTCAAGGACCTTTCCTGCGAGATTATTGAAGATGATGTCTTCCAGAGGTTACTAACATTTCCTAATGTTTTAATCACCGCGCATCAGGGTTTTTTCACCTCTGATGCACTGACCAACATAGCCGATACTACGCTTGAAAACATTATGCGCTTTGAAGAAGGTCTGGATATCAAACCTTACCTGGCCTGAAGATCAACACCATCGATAATCATCATGATACTCTATCACTGCCGACAAATCAGATTAATCAAAACTTTGCCGCATATTTTAAACATTAAAAAGCTTAATCGAACCGACGTGGCCGTACCCAGAACCAGCTGGCTGCAGCCAAAGCAGCAAACATCATATAACAGACAATGAACACCCAAGGCGGCAATTGATAATACAGGAGATTTTCTAGCCAGTGCGATACAAAAGAACCGGAATATACAGCTTCACCCGCTTTCGCACGCAGCGCCATTTCAACTGTAGTGAGCGGACAGATAACACCAAACCATGACTGAACGACCACTACCGCAATAGCAGCAAGATGGATCATGCGAAACCAGGGATTACGCACCCATGACCAGGCATACGCCTTGCCTGCAAAAATAAGCAACAAACCAAGCACAATGAAAGCGACAAATAATACATGAAGCAGCAGAACTGCATCGGCAGCCATCAAAAAAATTGTCGATACATCCATTATGCCACCAACCCCATTATATTTTTAATCAGCATATCTGCCATTGTATATTCGTCAACAAGAAAATAATTAAATATATCTAGTCACTATTATTTATTGTTATTATTCTAATGACGTTACACTAAAATTATATTGCCTGTTTCATTCAACAGCTCATTGGAGCCATGTATGGAATTTAAAGACTATTACAAAATCATGGGCGTCGAAAAAGATGCCAGTCAGGATGAAATCAAACGCGCCTATAAAAAACTGGCCCGAAAATATCATCCTGATGTTAGCAAGGAGGCCGATGCCGAAGAACGTTTCAAGGAGGTCGGCGAAGCCTACGAGGCGCTCAAAGACCCTGAAAAACGTGCCGCCTACGACCGGCTCGGTGCAAACTGGAAAGCAGGTCAGGACTTCAATCCCCCCCCAGACTGGGACGCCGGTTTTGAATTCAATGGTGGCGGTTTTACCGGGGGTGATGCTGCAGACTTCAGCGACTTTTTTGAGTCATTATTCGGCCACGGTTTCGGGTCAGCGCAGGCGCGTCGCCCACGCGGCGGTTTTAATGCACGCGGTAACGACCATCACGCCAAGGTGCTAATCAATCTTGAAGATGCCTACCATGGCGCCAGCCGCAGCATCACCCTGCAGACACCACAACTGGATAACAGCGGACATGTGATCAATAAACAACGTACCCTGAATGTCAAAATCCCCAGAGGGGTGAAGCAGGGGCAACGCATTCGCCTGTCCGGTCAGGGCTCACCCGGAATGGGGCAGGCACCGGCCGGCGATCTCTACCTGGAAATCGAATTCAATCCTCATAGCATATATAAAATTGATGGCCATGACGTTTATCTTGATCTGCCGGTGACACCATGGGAGGCAGCGCTGGGTGCAACACTTAAGGTACCCACTCCCGACGGCACGGTTGATCTGAAGATTGCAGCTGGCACCACGAGTGGACGTAAACACCGTTTAAAAGCCCGCGGTATTCCCGGCAATCCCCCCGGTGATCTCTACGTCGTACCTCAAATCACCTTGCCGCCAGCAGACAGTGATACCGCCAAAGCGCTATATCATAAAATGGAACAGGAACTCGCGTATAACCCACGCAAAAAACTGGGAGTGTAAACAGCCATGACACAGAAAATACTGAATGGAATTGTACTCGATGAGCAAACCGAACTTACCTTGAACGATCTCTGCTGTGCCTGCTCCAGCTCCGCCGAATGGATCATCGAGCTGGTTGAAGAAGGTGCACTGGAACCCGTTAATCTGAAATTACTCGGTCAGCAACAAACCCAATGGCGATTCTCGGTAAACGCGCTGCAAAGAGCCCGCACCGCGATGCGACTACAGCGTGACCTCGGTATCAACCTGGCGGGTATCGCACTGACATTAGACCTGCTCGATGAAATCAATACCTTAGAGGCACGTTTACGGCGTATTGAAATCAAGCAGGCTTAACCGCCTCTTTATCATTGATTTTTTTATTGCGTAATCGGCATGCCCATCATTGGCCAGATAATACCGACCGCCAGGGCGACCACAGCCATCAGCACGACGCTTCCCGGAATTCCGGTGATGAAAAATTGCCCGGTGGTGAACTGTTTTGAGTCGTAAGCGATTGCATTAGGCGCAGCACCGACGAGCAGCAGGAACGGGCAGGCTGAAACGATCAGTGAGGAATATAAAACCACATCCGGTGCCACCCCCAGGTAAGGCGCGATAACCAGCGCCACCGGCAGTGAGATGGCGATAGCCGCCACGTTCATGATGAAGTTGGTCATCACCATGACAAAAAAGGACATGCCCAGTACGAATACAAACCAGTTGGCTTCCTC
>JAOUPA010000220.1 GCA_029880105.1 Gammaproteobacteria bacterium | reverse complement strand
ATGATTGTATTTGCGCTGGCTGGAACGAAATGTGGCACCTGCCCACATTTCAATCCTGAAGACCCCGGTTATGGTCTTTTCACTCAGCAGCTTGCTGGTTTTTATTAGTTGTTTGACCAGTGTCCTAGTAGATAGCTGTAATTGAGTGGCTAAATTCGAGAGCTTTGTGCTGATTTTTTGTGGGTACTGTTTTTCGGCGACAGTGTAATATTTAGCCTGTAACGAGGATAAAACTTTTTTTGTATATGCAACTGCGCTGGTATAGTGAGTTTTGGCCGACATGGGTGCTAATGATACCTGAGCTGCAGCCAGACGTGTACGTCAACGTAAATTTGTAATAGTGTGCTGACATGGCAATACGTAATTTTGAGAATTTTATACCTGAGATCGACACGAGCGCCTTTATTGATGAGATGGCGGTGGTGATCGGCGATGTCAGAATTGGCGCGGATAGCTCGGTCTGGCCGATGTGTTCGATACGCGGCGACATTCATTCTATACGCATAGGTGAGCGCACAAATATCCAGGATGGTTCGGTGCTGCACGTCACCCATGATAGCGAGTATGCCCCCGGTGGCAATGCGCTACAGATAGGCAATGATGTGACTGTGGGGCATAACGTCGTACTGCATGCCTGCACCATCGAGGACGGATGCCTGATTGGCATGGGGGCGGTCGTGCTGGATGGCGCGGTAGTCCAGAGTGGTGCCATGGTCGGGGCCGGTAGCCTGGTCTCACCAGGCAAGGTGCTGGAGGGCGGTTACCTCTGGCTGGGTTCGCCGGTGAAGAGGGTGCGTGAGCTCAACGAAAAGGAAAAATCTTTTTTTAAATATTCAGCTCAGCACTATGTGCAGCTCAAAAACCGGCATAAATAACTTTCAGTGATACCCATAGTCTTCAAATCGTATAATTATTACGGTTTTATGTACTACACTCCAAGAGTTAGTGTCAGCCATAGTGCAGGTAAAACTTGAGTGACAGGTGATTCCAACAAATCGAATGTAATCGATCTTAACCAGAGCCTCAGAGATAAAGAGGTTGAGATTGAGTTATTACAGAAAACCTTTACCGAGATTGGTAGTGAACTCGATCTCGACAGGGTTTTTCAGATCGTTGCTGAGCGCGCCCGCGCACTGGTTGGTGCAGAATCCCTGTTAGTCCCTATCCTTGATGAAAATTGCGAGACCTATACCTATCGTGGTGGCTCTGGCAAAAATGCCGATGAAATAGTCGGTGAATCGCTACCACTGGAGTTTGGTGTCTGTGGCTGGGTCTGGAAACACAAGCGCCCCTGGTGGCGTGGTGTGCTAGAGGAACTCAGCGATGATGAAAAAAATCTCTGGGAAGAAGAAGCAGGTACCATGATCTTGGTGCCGCTACAGGGTCGACGTCATTTTCTTGGTGGTATCGCTGGCATCAACAAGATTGGTGGCGGCGAGTTCACTCGAAGAGACCTGAACCTGTTGTTGATGTTCGCCAGCATCGTCTCCATTGCGATTGAAAATGCCATGGCTGTCGATAATATGGAGCGAACCAGGAAGGTCAATGACGATTACCGCATGCGGCTGGAAATTCTCAATAAACAACTGATAGAAAGCAGCAAGGAACTGGAGTACCTGTCACTTTATGACACCGTCACCGGCCTGCCCAATCGCTCCCTGTTTCATGATCGACTCGCACGTAATATTTCACAGGCCATACTGGCAGATGAAAAAATTGGCATACTGCTAATCGACCTCAATCGATTTAAGGAAGTGAATGAAGCGCTGGGGCACGAGCGTGGTGATTTGCTGCTAAAGAAGATAGCGCGTCGTTTTGAAAGAAATATAAAAATGGAGGAGACACTGGCACGTCTGGGTGGTGATGAGTTTGTCATCATCCTGCCTGATGCAGGCCAGGAAAGCGCCTTACAAAGAGCCAGAGAGTTTAGTGAGCTGCTTTCTGAGCAATTCAATATTGTTAATATGAAAATTGCGATCAGTGCCAGCTTTGGTGTTGCGGTATTTCCAGAACATGGCGATGATGCCAGTAGCCTGCTAAGTCATGCTGATTCTGCCATGTACGAGGCAAAAAACAGTTCATCAGGTGTCTGTCTATACAACCCTGAGCTGGATTACATGACCAGGGGCCACCTTGTGATGGTGGCAGATATTCGCCATGCCCTGAAAAATAAACAGTTTGAACTGCACTACCAGCCCAAGATATCGATAAAGGATAATAAATTAATAGCCGCAGAGGCACTGGGTCGGTGGATAAGTCTTGAGCGCGGCACTGTCTCACCGGATAACTTTATCAGGGTGCTCGAACACAACGGCCTGCTGGAAGAGTATACCTACTGGGCCATTGAAACGGCATTGCAACAGGCGAAGTACTGGAGCAAATATCAGAGTATAAGAGTGGCGGTAAACCTTTCACCACAGACACTGATGGATCCGAATTTTGTCAAAAAGCTGGATCAAATAATTGGTAACCGTGAAAATGGTCAGCACCTCACTTTTGAAATTACAGAAAATTTATTTTTGTCTGAATACGATTCACTGAGGGGTGTGCTCGATTACATTTGTGATCTGGGTGTGCATTTGTCGATTGACGATTATGGTACAGGTTATTCGTCACTGAGTCGTTTAATCAGGCTGCCTGTTAATGAAATTAAGATTGATAAGTCCTTCGTCAAGGACGTCAAGATTAATAAGGAAGATGAAGTCGTGGTTCGCTCAACCATTGACCTGGCACATAACCTTGGCCTTACGGTTGTGGCTGAGGGAGTAGAGGATGAAGCCACCATGGAGGTATTAAGAAAATATAACTGTGATGTGGCGCAAGGGTATCTGATTAGCCCGGCCATACCAGCAGTTGATTTTGAGATGTTTCTAAAAAACTATTAAGTCTTTTCGTTATTCGGAAAAGTCACGGTGACGATCAGTCCTGTTTCTGTCTCTAGCAGACTCATCTCAAATTTTGCATTGTGCAGTTCAATGACACGCATCACAATCGACAAACCTATACCACAGCCCGGTACATCGTGATTCAGTACATACCTGGGTGCAGGTCTAGGCATTTCTGAAATTACAGGAAGTCGATTACTGGTTGGATTAGTCCGGGTTGGATTAGCCCAGGTCTGATTAGCGATC
>JAOUPA010000053.1 GCA_029880105.1 Gammaproteobacteria bacterium | reverse complement strand
GATGCTGCTTGATGAAAATTTGATGAGACTGGTTCATGGACGTCGAACAGATTTACAGTATACGCTTTCAGCAAAAATCGATGAAGAGAAAATTAAAGCTCTGCGTAACATGAAAAGATTACCATCGAAAATAACAGATGCAAACCTGGAAGATCAGCAGTGGCTGGAAGAAATACAGGGTGCTGAAGCTAATGCCAGCCTGCTCGAGGCCAACTTTTATGGCCTGGGTACGGTTCCATATCTTGTTTCAGCAATCAAGCTGGAAACCGCGCCATGGTTACTGTTGTTTGCACAGCCAAGAGACGTCTTTTTGGAGCCGATAGATGAACAGCTAAGTAGCTCTCTAGTACTGGCCATTTCTATTTCAATTGTTGTGATTTTTATTATGCTCGGTGCTACGCAGTACCTGCTCGGCCCTATTCGCAGACTGACAGAAGTAGTTAAACAGATAGGTGAAGGCAATTTAAAAGTGATTGCAAATGTTGAAGCCGATGATGAGGTAGGTGGCCTGGCGAAAGCATTTAATAGCATGACGCTGAATATTAATGAGCTGGTGATGAATCTGGAGAGTGAAGTCGAGCAGCACAAATTGACCGCAGATAACCTGAGACAGCTATCACAGGCGATTGAGCACAGCCCAGTGTCAGTAATGATTACTGACCTTAAAGGTGGTATTGAATATGTAAACCCTGAGTTTTGCAGGGTAACAGGTTACACTGCAGATGAAGTAATAGGAAAAGACCCTGGCATACTGGCATCAGGTACAACTCCATCACGCCAATATAAGAGTATGTGGGATGCAATCGAAGAGGGGCGCTCCTGGACTGGTGAAATCTATAATAAAAAGAAAAGTGGCGAATGTTACTGGGAGAGTATGACAATATCGCCAGTAATTAATGCCGAGGGTAAGAAGACGCATTACCTGGCGATCAAGGAAGATATTACCTTGCGTAAAGACTATGAAGACAGGTTATTGTATCAGGCGAGTTATGACAAGCTGACCGACCTGCCTAATCGTTCACTTGCTTATGACCGACTACAACAGGCAATTGCGAATGCAGTGCGAACCAAGAAGCACATTGCTGTGTTGTACCTGGACTTTGACCACTTTAAAAATATTAATGACACGCTAGGACATTCGGCGGGCGATAAATTTCTTGTCAAGATGGCCGGCCGGCTTACAGGGTGCGTACGTGATGTTGATACAGTGGCTCGGCTTGGTGGAGATGAATTTCTTATTCTACTGACTGAGCTGGGTGGTACTGAGTGTGAAAGTGAAGCTGAATATGAGCAGTTTATTCAATTAAAGACACAGGAAATCCTGGATCGCGTTTCACAGCCATGCACGATTGATAACATGGAATTTTCAGTTACCGTGAGCATTGGTGTTGCCCTGTTTCCGAGGGACGGTGATGATCCGCACATTCTACTGCGCAATTCGGATACGGCAATGTATCGTGGCAAGAGTAAGGGGCGAAACACCTATGAAATGTTTTCACCAGAGATGAGTGATACGGTAATCAGGCGTGTTGAAATTGATACACGCCTGCGTTCTGCATTAGAAAACAACAGGTTTAGTTTGAAGTATCAGCCATTGATGGATGCACACTCAAAGAGGGTGATAGGTGCAGAGGCGCTAATCCGCTGGGATGATGAGGAGCTGGGTAGTGTCTCACCAGAAATATTTATTCCACTGGCAGAGGAGAGTGGTCTTATCGTTGATATTGGCGAATGGGTTCTGAACACTGCCTGTAGTGATATAAAGCGCCTACAAAATGAAGGATTTGGTAGAGATTTTTATTTTGCGATAAATCTTTCCAGTCGTCAGGTGAGAGATAAGGATTTTTCAGAACTCATTGCCAGTATGTTGAACAAGCATGATATTGCCGGGGATTGTCTGGAATTTGAAATTACCGAGCGACTGCTGATGAAGGATGTGCCCGAAGTAGTGTCAATCCTTAACAGTTTTAAAGATATGAATATAAAACTGTCAATTGATGACTTTGGTACTGGTTATTCGTCATTGAGTTATTTGAAACGATTCCCGTTTGATGTGCTTAAGATTGATCAGGCATTCGTGCGTGATATTGGAAAAAATAATGATGATACAGCTTTATGTGAGGCCATTATTGCTATGGCACATAGCCTGGGGCTGAGTTTGATTGCTGAAGGCGTAGAAACGCAGGAGCAGTTTGAATTCCTGCGAGCACGTGGTACGGAAACCGTGCAGGGTTATTACATTGGCAGGCCTGCTGATTTTGATCAGTTTAGGGAAGTGCTGAACTGTACTATGGAGCACTGTTAAAGTAGTTCACTTGTGTAGGCAAACTGCCTTAAGTCTTTTATACGTTGCGGATACAGAATGCCATCAAGATGGTCGCACTCATGCTGTACCACTCGAGCATGAAAGCCTGTTGCTTCGACTTCGAATGCATTGCCATAAAGATCGAATCCTGAATATTTGATATGGCGATACCGTGGCACCAGGCCACGTAAGCCGGGTAAGCTCAGGCAGCCTTCCCAGCCTTCATCCATGTCATCACTGAGAGTCGTGATTGTTGGATTGATTAAAATTGTCTGTGGTACTGCTTCGGCATCTGGGTAACGTGGATTTTTATCAACACCAAAAATCACAACCCGGACGCTCTCGCCGATTTGTGGTGCAGCCAGGCCGGCGCCGTCTTCGGCTCGCATTGTATCCTGCATATCCCTGATTAACGCATTAAGTTCATGGGAATCAAAATCTGTAATGGCTCTTGCCTGTTGTAATAAAAGTGGATTACCCATACGTAAAACAGGTTTAATGGCCATGTCGCTTCCTGATTTATAATCATGCTAAACTTCAATCATACTATTATGTCGTAAAAAACAGTTTCGAGAAATAATATGAACGAATTAACAGAATCTCAACGTATGGCAGCAACGCTAAAGATTATGGCAGCCGTTGATGAGTGGGGGCTATCAGGTGAGCAGATCATGGCATTGCTAGATTTGCCAGAAGGGCAACGTAGTCGTCACCTGCAAAAATTTCGTGAAAATACACCGTTACCAGATATCGAGTCGGTGAATCTGCGTATCCGATCTTTGTTAGGGATCATTGATGCCTTGCGTACATCCTATCCAAGAAACCTGAACATGGGTGCGCGCTGGATGAATATGCCGCATCGCCGTTTTCAGAAACGCACACCGGTACATACCATGCTGGAAGATGGCAGTCAGGGCGTGACTGCCGTGTTATCAGAACTGGATTGTGCCTATGCCTGGGAGCTAAGCGGTTCTACACGCGGCTAGTTTTTAGTAATCAGGTTGCCAAAAGGACTATCGACATGAATATTAACGATAATGGCATCTTCAAGTGGGATTTCATTCGATTCTACGTGCGGTAGCAGCTGCTCGGCAATTTGTAGAATAGTTAGCATACCCTGTCGATTGGGGTCGTTGTCCTCAAGTACATCAATTTCTGTTTTCAGGTAATGGATAAATTCATGGAAGGCATCGCACTGCTCATTGAGTTTCATGGCCTTAAATTCAGGTGTAAATTTAAGCTGTAGCTCACGGTCACCGGTATCGGTATCAGCGATGCTAATTTTTAGTGGGCCTTCAATTTTCATAATATTCCTGCCTAATTGCGCTTTGATTTTATAAGGTCGTAGGCCTTATGAATTTCCTGGGTTTTTTCAGTGGCTATTTTTACCATTTCCTCTGGTAAGCCTTTAGCGACTAGTTTATCAGGATGATGCTGACTCATTAAGCGTCGATATGCCTTTTTTATCTCAGCATCTGAATCCGATGGTTTCACACCGAGAATAGCATAGGCATCATCCAGTGATTGAGCATGACTTTGCTGTGCATGTGTCGAGCCACTGGTGAAGCGTAGCAGCTGATCAATATGCGTGCGCGCAAAACCAAGTTGCTGACCAATGTGATAAATCAGCTGCTGCTCTTTTGCATGCAGGTGACCATCAGCCATGGCGATGGCAATCTGTATTTCAAGAAACATTTGTATCAGGTTACGGCGCCGGTGACATTCTTTCCTGAACTGGGACAGGATATCATCGAGTGGAAAATCGGTATTTTTACCCTCGTTGAATAATTTTTTGGCTGCAGCTATTTGCTCCTTGTTGAGCTGCATCTGGCCCATGATATGGCTGGCTGATGCAATTTCATCAGGGGTGACTTTGCCATCAGCCTTGGCGACATGGCCCATAATGGAAAACGTAGCGGTAAAAAATGCAGCCTGTACTCGCTCCATATTGCCACTATCGAGCTGGTCTGAAAGATTCAGGCCACGATCAAAATTGCCACCGAGGGCAGCACCAAGCATAGCGCCGAGTGGACCGCCGAGCATGTAACCCAGAGTGCCACCGAGTAAGGTGCCCCACCAGGCCATTAGTAAAATTGTCCTAGAGTTTGAGTATTGAGTTGCATGTTATTTACCGCTGTAAAATAGTGCATCGATTATACAGAAATAGTATCACCAGAGATAAATTCAGTGAGTCTTACAGGTTTTCAAGATTGGCAATAATGGTTTTTAGCTGGTCCAGTAATAGATGACTATGCTCGGCCTCTAGCAGTTTTTGCTTATCAGTATTAGATATCGGTAGTAACTCGCAGAGTTTATAGGCGATTTCGATGCTGGATGAATAATCAATCTCAGGGTACCTGGTGGCAACGAATGGATGTTCATGCAAGGCCTGCAGTAAAGATAAAAGTTCCTGGTCTATTAGCACGTGTTCCGTAGGACTGAGATTATCGATATAATCAAAATCAGCCGTCATTAACTGGTCATTGTGGATATATGTTTTTGTGAGGCGCACTCGCTGACGTGCCTGAGTGGTAATACCCAGCAGGCTATTGTCGAGTGTGTTCCAGTCAATAATATCGACATAACAGCCTATGGGATATACATCGGGTGTATCCCCTACCTCTCTGCCGCTACGAATTAAGGTAGTGATAAAACCATGTTGATTCTTCAGACAGGTTTTGATCATTTGCAAATAACGCTGCTCAAATATCTGTAATTGCAGAATACCGTTAACAAACATAACGGTATTAAGAGGGAAGACGGGCAGGCAATTTTCCTGGCTGTGATTATTCAATGATTTGCCTGGTACTCCAGAATCATACGTCGGTATTGTTGAGCGTCATGGGTGTTTCCATGGCTGGCCATATAATTGACCAGGTGCTGACAGCTATCAGGTGTTTTGCTGGGATCGATATCCATAGCAATTTTTAACGCATCAATGCCGCTTTCATCATCGGCCTCAAGTAAAAGGCGACCAAGGTCATAACAGACATCCGCATCCATCGAATTAGTTTTTAGAATTTCCTTAAATAGTGGCAGAGCCTTTTTAGCGTCGACATATTTTTCAATGAGCAATAAATATTCACGCGCCTCGGCGTTTGATAAAAGTGCCTGTGCTGCCTGTTCACGCAGGAGCTTGAGTCGTCGTTTTTCGTCGATACCCTGTTTGTAACGTTTACTCCAGATATCCTTATTTTTTAGATACCAGATGTTATCCATTTGTTTTAACAGTTCACTCAGCTGATCACCAAAGAAATGTTTGGCAGCCGTATCGTTACTGGGCCTGGGTATAATAAAGTCTTCCTGACCAAGAGCAGCCAGACGCTTCATCAAGTTGGGCATCTCAGAACTGTCGATTACTTCACGATTAATCGCTGCTTCGTAGCAACGCTGCGTATAGTCAGGGTCACTATCTAAAATCTTATACATAATCGTTGGCATGGTGCTATAGGGTAAATAAGGTGGTTTGGCAGAGATATAGGCAGCATCATTAAGCTTGCGCCAGAAATCTATTTTTAAATAACGTTTTTTTATTTCAAAAATGGTGATCGCTTCGGCAGCCCTTTCTGTCGGGGTGATTTCCAGCATTAGCCTGTCTTTGGCAAAGGCCTCAAGGCGAACCGCAGGAATACAGTTAGCGTGGAAAAATGGGGCATACCAGGAAAAGAACAGGCGCAAAAGAATAAACTCGGGTTTCCATGCTTGAGCATAAATTCGGCTATAGCTGTCCCAGGCGTTTCTGATATGAACGAGTTGTCTGGAGATGCTGCGGTGCTTCTTTGATAGATGGCCAATCTGTCTAGCCAGCAGTAGCTTGAACTGCAGTGGTGTCATGCAGGTCATTACCGGCAAACCGATTAGTAAGGTATTGGTGAAGTTAGCAGGGAAGCCATTTACAGGTGTTCTAACCAGTTCAATACGAAAATTTGTTGTTAGTTTGATATCCTTGAATTCGGGTGATTCATAGGTGACTCGTAGTTCTTTGATGCGGTCAGCCAGTACAGGGAATGCATCTGCCTCCAGGGGTTTGCCAGGGCGAAGTTCCGGTTGTAGTTTGAACAGGTTGAAACTGACCCAGCCAGTGTAGGCTGAGCAAGCCAGAAGTGACGCAACTGTTATCCAGTCACCGGTTTGCCAGGTCATGGGATTGACGAGATAGATAAAGCCAAGCAACCAGCCAAAAGTCAGCAGGGCAAGAAATGGAAACGCGAGCACAAAAATTATACCGATAAATGCCAGTAGCCAAAGCAAGGTGTAATAGAGCGAGCTTGAGCTGTTTGCCAGTGAATTCGCGCGTTTTAGCCAGAATTTATTGAGAAATGACATGCCTTATAACCGAATACGCATAATTTTTACTTGTTGATTTGCCTGGTGCATTACTGGGTATGGCAATAAATACACGGTACCTGTATTGTACGAGCGCTAATTATAGCGATGATTCTGTTATGTTTTTAGTCATTTGATCAGTTATTAGTATAATAATACGCTAATCATTAATTAATCGGTGTTTGCAGGCTGATGCAGGCAAAAAATCGAGGTATAATCTGACCATGAATAAAGCTATTTCCAGTTTTCCATTGGCGCGAGATGAAGTGATTGCCCTGCTCAGGCAGCATGGTATTACGCCGACTCGCCAGCGATTAGTAATTGCGCAACAGCTGTTTCAGAAGCAACAACACCTCTCTGCTGACCATATTCTGGAGAGTGTGAATTTGGCGGGGGGCGCTGTATCAAGGGCAACGGTGTACAACACTATGGCGCTGTTCTCCAGCAAAGGTCTGGTTCGTGAAGTTCTGATTGACCGGGAACGTGTCTTTTACGATTCTAATAATTGCCCGCATCATCATGTATACAATCTGGATACCGGCGAACTGAAAGATATTCAAGGTACCCTTGATATGAATATTGAGAATTTCACTGGATTACCCGAAGGTTACCGTGTTGTTGATACTGAGGTGGTCGTTAAAATATCTCAAAATTAGCGCTATCAGGTTTGTTGTAACAAAAAAGCCTGTTTTTACAGGCTTTTTTTATGGTGAGACTAACCACTGAGCCGTAATCTGATTTGAACCAACGAAAATGACAGGAGTAAATCATGCCCAGAGAAGTCGATGTTGCCATTATAGGTGCCGGTAGTGCAGGCCTGTATGCGCTTTCACAGGTTCGCCGGAAGACTAATAATTATGTGCTGATCGACGGTGGTGAGCTGGGTACGACCTGTGCCCGCGTTGGTTGTATGCCGTCAAAAGTACTGATACAGGTGGCTGAGGATTTCCACCGCCGCAAGATTTTTGATCGCGAAGGTATCGAAGGAGGTGAAGGGCTCGGTATTGATGCTGCCGAAGTAATGGAGCATGTACAGGATTTACGCGACGTGTTTGTCGATAAGACACTGGGCGTGACCGATAGCCTGGACGCGGATCACCTGCTTGAGGGTTATGCGCGATTCATTTCAGAAGATACATTAGAGGTTGATGGTGAGCAGATACGTGCGGGTAAAATCATTATCGCTACCGGTACCACGCCTGTTGTGCCTACTGCCTGGCAGGGCTTTGCCGAGCACATCATCACTACCAATGAGCTGTTTGAGCTGGAAGACCTGCCTGCCTCTATGGCGGTAATTGGCCTGGGCTCGATTGGTCTGGAGATCGGCCAGGCGCTGAGCCGCCTCGGTGTCGAGGTTACCGGTATCGACCAGCTGGCAACCGTGGCCAAACTGGCCGACCCCGTGGTCAATCAACTGGCCGTCGATACCCTGACTAAGGAGTTTCAATTATGGCTGGGTATGCCCGCCGAGCTTGAGGCAGATGAGGATGGCGTGAAAATTACCTGTGGTGATAAATCTGTGGTGGTCGAGAAAGTACTGGCCAGCCTCGGTAGAAAACCGAATCTGGACCAGCTGGGACTGGAAAATACCGCTATCCAGCTCGATGCTCGCGGCATCCCGGTGTATGACCCGCATACCATGCAGATTGGTAATTCCTCGATATTTATTGCCGGTGATGTCAATGCCGACCGCGCCCTGCTGCATGAGGCCGGCCATGAAGGCCGGGTCGCGGGTTATAACGCGGTCAATGAAATAACGGCATTCAAACGTAAAACCGCGTTAGGTATCACCTTTTGTGACCCCAATATTGCCACTGTCGGTGCCCAGCTCGATGAGCTGAATCAGGCAGACATCGTTGTCGGCGAGATCCAGTTCGCGCCCGTGGGCCGTGCCCTGATTATGGCAAAAAACCGGGGTGTGCTACGTGTTTATGCCAATAAGGCAGATGGCCGCCTGCTGGGAGCCGCCATGGCATGTGTCAAAGGTGAAAATCTGGCGCATTTGTTAGCCTGGTCAATTCAACAGGGCCTGAGTGTGCAGGACCTGCTAAAAATGCCGTTCTACCACCCGGTAATCGAAGAGGCACTGCAGGCGGCGCTCTATCATGCGCTGGGCCAGCTCGATATCAAGGTCGACTTGGTCGAGCTGGAAAAACGCTAACCCGCACTGACAATCAATCTAAGTGTTATCTCCCCAGTCGTATCAGGCTGAACTCAATGATAAGCGGGTTTTCGATCAGGCTCTGTGCCAGGGTTTCAAGGTTCTGGCTGTTCTTGGTCTGTATCGTAAACTCATACTGGATGAAGTGGCCTTCATCGGTAAGTTCATAGCTGGGATTGTTGGTTTTGAAATTATGGCTCCTAACTATGTCAAACAGGTCACTTTTGGCAATCGCCTCATTACGCTTACAGCGTACCAGCAGCCTGCTGAAATTATAGGTCGGTAATTTTCTCTCGAGCCAGCCAAAGCCATTGAGCACCAGGATGGTGATAAAGGCCGCCGCCGTGGCTGCGGTAAAAAAGCCCATACCGACCACAATACCAATGGCCGAGGCCATCCAGATCGAAGTCGCTGTGGTCAGGCCGCGAATGGTCAGTTTTTCCTTGAGAATAACGCCTGCACCGAGAAAGCCGATACCGGTCATAATGCCCTGGCCCATGCGGGTTGGGTCAACGCGGATGGTATCGATAGGTACACCAGCCAGCAGATCCCACTGGAAAACCGTCACCAGCATCAGCAGGGTAGCAGAAGTCGACACCAGGGTATGGGTGCGCAGGCCGGCAGGGCGACCATGGTAGCTACGTTCGAAGCCGATCAGCGCGCCCAGAATAACGGCCATAAATAAACGAATAAAAACGGCATAGTAGTCGATGGTTACAGCGGTATCCATATTGGTCCTTATTGTTGAACGGTTGAAACAAGAAAGGCGATAAAGGCAATGACTGCCGCAGCCAGTAATAGCAAGGTGCCCCAGTGTTTTTCCTCGGCATTTTTACTGCGCTCCATCGTGGCCTTGATGCCGGGGAAAAAGAAAAAGACGATGAGCAGTCCCATCGCGCCCATTAATATTTGTTCCCAGAGTTCCATTACGTCTCGCCTTAATCAAATTTATAGTGTTTTTCGATGTCTTCGACAATTTCCCAGACGCACTTCATGCCCTTGGGAAAAGTCACCATGTCACCCGCCTCAATCGTCACCGGGGCCTTACCTTCAGCGGTAATAATAGCCTTGCCTTCAACGATATAACAGGTCTCGCTCCGGTCGTATTCCCAGTCGAATTTTGAAACCTCCTTGCTCCACACCGGCCAGTCATCGACATATAACACATCGAGTTTGATGGGAGTAACACGGTGTTCAATGATAATATCATCCATATTGCTTCTCGGTTAGCGCAGGGTGTCTCTGCGAAAATATCTGGCGGTAATTATACGCAGTAAAACAGTGTTCATATAGAGGTTTGAGAGTTAGAGGTAAGGCATGCTGCATCCACACGCAGACGATGGGCGTATTTTTAGCGTCAATGTACACAATTTTGAAGACAAGGTAATCGTGGCATCGCATCAGCAGCCGGTACTGGTCGATCTCTGGGCGGACTGGTGCGCGCCCTGCAAGGTCATTGCGCCCGTTTTGCAGAGATTCATCGGCGAGTATGAAGATGAGGTGCTGCTGGCCAAGGTCGAAGTCGATGAAGGCGATGGTGAGAACATGAAGCTGGCCGGGCGGTATAAGGTCAGGGGTTTTCCTACCGTGATCCTGTTTATCGATGGTGAAGAAAAAGGCCGTTTCAGTGGTGCCAAACCACTCTCATTTATCCGCCATTTTATGGACGAACATATCAACCTCTGAGCTATGGCTCGATGACGGAATAGCTAACATCAATGATGGTATAAAAGGCCTCACCCTCAGGCAGCCTTATCCTGAATTCATCGTCCAGTGCCTTGCCTAGCAGCATTTTGCCCATGGGTGAGTCCATGCTGATATAGCCCAGCTTCGGGTCGAACTCATCAGGGCCAACAATGCGATAAATACTTTCAGTGTCACTCTCATCAACCAGGCGAACCCAGGCACCGAAGAAAATCCTGTCCTGGTCATCGGGGATACGGTCGACTACCTTCATGCCATCCAGTCGTTTGCGTAAATGCCGAACACGCGCATCGATTTCGCGCAGCTCCTTCTTGCGATAGATATATTCCGCATTCTCTGAGCGGTCACCCTCAGCCGCTGCCGCCGATAAAGCCCTGGTGACCTCGGGGCGGCGTTTTTTCCAGAGAAAATCCAGTTCACCCTGAAGGTGTTGATGGCCTTCGGGGGTAATATATTTTGAAGCGGCGGGCTGTGGTGGGCGGTATCGACCCATTGTATGGTCCAGTTTTATTGCGGTGAGGCTGATTTTAGACCGAATATTAGCATTCGGCCTGATAAAAAAATTCAATAAGCAGAAACTTGACTTGGCCGGGACACGGGCGTCCACTATGCATAAGTGTTATTTCCTGAAAAAAGAGGAGGGAGACATGGCCTATTTTGAGATTAGGGTAAATGGAGATCAGGCGGAACGCCGCAAGCTGGGTTCAGACCGCCGAATGAGTGGAGAGCGTCGAAACTCAAGCAGGGTATTGGCAGAAAAGGACTGCCGCGCATATGTACCAAGAAGACACACCGATATGCCGGTTGAGCCGGTGCGCAGTGGCTGGTGGTCGGACCG